>NZ_JASEYI010000005.1:0-240817 GCF_035064085.1 Enterobacter sp. R-1.6.2 | reverse complement strand
AATCGGTGGAGCTGCATGACAAAGTCATCGGGCATTATCTGAACATAAAACACTATCAATAAGTTGGAGTCATTACCAGCGTTGGCGTCTCGTCAAAGAAGTTCCACGGCTTAAGCAGGGTATGTACCCATTCCGTCGGCATAATCGGCCACTCCTCCGCGCGGGCGACGTGGGTAGTGCCGGTGGTCATCCAGACCACGTCATCCTGACCGTTGAGCGACTCGTTATCCTTGCTGTACTGCCCCAGGCCCGTGTCGTGGATGGAGCGGTTCGGGAATTTCCCTTCCGGGTAGAGCTCATCCGGATGGTAACGGGTCACCCAGAGCTGTTTGTCCATAAAGCTCAGGCGATGATAAATCCACTCGTCCGGGGCAAATTTCGCGCCGGTCGCCACCGGGTGCGTTCCCCCCGCGTAAGGGATAATCTGGTATGAGACCGGGTTGCCCATGCGGTTCTCTTTACTGGTGTTGCTCAGCAGCCGAATGGTGCCCGGGTCGAATTTCTGCGCCGCCTGCTGCTCGGTATCAATATCGTACTGATTGATCTGCATGGTGCTGGTCCGCGGGCCCCCGGCGGTATTCGGCTTCACTTCCGGATCCATCGCCACCAGCTTGTTGTTGATGCCGTCCACGTCCATATCGAGACGGAAGTTGTAGATGTGCTGGTGCGTGGTGCCCACGATGTTATGGTCGATCAGCGTGCCGTATTTGGTGTCGTCTTTGGCGGTGGCGTCGTGCATGGTTTTCGCCTGAACGCCTTTCACTGCTTCGATACCCGTCGCGCCGGCATCAATGCCGATGGTGCCATTTTCATGGAACACCCAGTCGAAGATGTAATCGTAGTTGCCCACGGTACTCACCCAGCGCACCACCAGCTCGCGGCGCTCGGTGCTGACGTTCGGCTGGCCCATCTCCTGATGTTTGTATTCCGGCCCCGCGTAGCGTTCGAAAATGGCGATCGCGCGCGGGATCTCCATCGGCGCGCCGGTGTAATCCGGGATAGTTTCATTGAGCATCACGGCATTGGACGGCACGTCTTTACCGCGCACCAGCGGTGAGGTCAGGGTGCCCATACCGTAGTCGCCGGAGTCGAGATAGGCTTTAAAGTACCAGCCCACGTCCGGATCGCCATAAGGGACGATCATGCCGCCGAGCGACCCCTGATACATCACCTGGCGCTTTTTGCCGTTGTCGTTATAGGTGACGGTTGAAATCATCGGGCCGACGCGGGAGTCCAGGCTCAGGTGGAAATCCCAGTTCTGCCAGTGCACCATATCCCCGGTGATGGTGTAGTTCTTGCCTTCCGGCTCAGTGATGTTGAGCGGTTTTTTCGGCGTCTCCATGCGGTCGCGGCCATCATAGGGACGCGGGGTCATGGGAACCGGAACAACGGCGCCTTCTTCAATCTTCTGGATCTTTTTCTGCTCAAGATCGACAACCGCGACCAGGTTTTCAATCGGGTGCGCCCAGTAGTTGCCGTCGCCCACGTCCAGATAGCTCACCACCTTCAGCAGGCGATCTTCCTGCTTCAGGCCGTCTTTACCGTCGAAATAGCCGACGGTCAACGGCGTGGTAATCACTTTTTTCGGGTCGGTGATGCCGTGTTTTTTAAGCACCTCGGCGAACTCGGTACTTTCGTTGATGATCTGCTGAACCGCGGTGAAATCATCCAGCAGCACCATGCCGTGCGCGTCTTTTACCGGTTCCCAGCGCAGAATTTTTTTATCCTTCAGGTCCACTACGCTTTCGATAACGTGCTTGCCGTCGAGCATGACGATCTTCGCCTGACGCGGGGCATCCACTGCCGTACCGTTAAGCACAAAGTCCCACACTTTGGCTTTCTCAGGCTCTGCCAGGGCGATCTGGGTAAAGCGGGTATTCGGCTTAAAATCCGCAGAGGCTTTCACAATCTCAACGGCCTGCTTAATTTCGTCCGCCGTTAGCGCGTTTAACGGGTGAGGGCGTTTTTCAACCTGGAAGGTCTGGTCAAGGCCGGACTGGAAAACATCGTTGATGAAGGTATCGGAAATAAAGGCTTTCTTGCCTTTCATCACCACCGGCACCTCAAGCCTGAGGGTTTTACCGTTGACGATGGCGGTTTTAGCGCCCGGTTTGACCTTCACAAAGGCACCGTCTTTCGCAATGGTGAACATCTGTGCGTAATCATCCCACTGAACGTCCGCACCAAAGTCCTGCAGCGTTTTGTCCATCGGGACCATATGTGCCTCACTGCCGTGGGCGAAAACAGGGGATTGCCAGGCGCAACACAGCGCAACGGCCATGGCCAGCGCCGTTCTACGGGCAGAAAAAGAAGAATTGCTTCCCATCGTAGACCTCATCTTGTTGTGTTTATACCCGTCATACTTCAAGTTGCAGGTGCGTTGGCTGCACTCACTCACCCCAGTCACGTACTTATGTACGCTCCGGGGGATTCGTTCCCTTGCCGCCTTCCTGCAACTCGAATTATTTAGGGGATATTGTGTTATGACAGCCTTATCCTGACAGGCGCCCGAGAAAAGCGTTTGCCTGCATCTGCCAGATTATTTGTCAGCCTTGCCAGGTTAAAAAAAGAGCGGGGATAAATCACAGGCCGGGCCATTTCCTCTCCTCATTGAGGCTGAGGTAACCCCACAAATGATGTCAGCACAGACGGCCCCCTCTCCCTTGAGGGAGAGGGCTGGGGTGAGGGGGAACATACGGCTGTGGTGGTCATTCCCTTCACTTTATGTTGAGGGCCTTGCTAAAGGCCCCCAGTGAATCTGTAAGCAGCGTCAAATTACCGGGAGCCACCAGCCATTGTGGTAAAGGGAAAGGGGCGTTAGCTGAAATCACCCTGCTGGCGCGCTACCAGCGTCAGAATGGAGTAGAGCGCCACGGCCTGCTGGTGCTGGTTGAAGATCTCAACCGCCCATTCCACCACGCCGGTTGGTTTTTCCTCGGCGGTACGCTGTTTCTTCAGCGTTTTACGCTTGCAGGTCAGGCGCACCTGAATGGTATCGCCCGGCTTAACCGGCTCGATAAAACGCAGGTTTTCCATGCCGTAGTTGGCAATAACCGGCCCGACGCCCGCATCAACAAACAGTCCCGCCGCAGCGGAGATCAGGAAGTAGCCGTGCACCACGCGCTCGCCGAAGATCGACTCCGCCGCACCGATCTTATCCATATGGGCGTAGAAGTGGTCCCCGCTCAGGCAGGCAAAGTTCACGATGTCCGCTTCCGTGAGGGTGCGGCGCGGCGTCAGCAGGCTGTCGCCCGGCTGTAGCTCCTCAAAGTATTTGCGGAACGGATGCACGCGGTCTTCCTGCACCGCTGCGCCACGCACCCACTGTTTGCCAATGGCGGCCAGCATCGTCGGGCTGCCCTGAATCGCGGTGCGCTGCAGGTAGTGCTTCACCGCGCGCAGGCCGCCCAGCTCTTCGCCGCCGCCCGCGCGGCCCGGGCCGCCGTGCACCAGCTGAGGCAGCGGGGAGCCGTGGCCGGTAGACTCTTTTGCTGATTCCTCGTTAAGGATCTGAATACGCCCGTGGGCGCGCGCCGCACCGGCAATAAACTCGCGGGCAATGGCCTGGTCTGCGGTGACCAGCGTACCGGCCAGGCTGCCGCCGCCCGCGCGGGCAAGCTGCATCGCGTGGCGCGCGTTGCGATATGGCATCAGCGTCGCAACCGGGCCGAAGGCTTCGGTTGAGTGCACCGCCGGGGTTTCATCCGGCTGCGGGCAGAACAGCAGGGTCGGCGGGAAGAACGCCCCCGCGGCCTGCAAATCCGCTTTGCCGCCCAGACGGATCTGGCAGCCTGCAGCGATCAGCTGATCCACTTTCTCCTGCACGTCCGCGCGCTGTTCGGCGTTGACCAGCGCACCCATCTTCACCCCTTCCTGCGCCGGGTCGCCCACCACCACTTTTTCCAGGCGGGCAATCAGCGCCTGGCTCACCGCGTCAATCTGGTTTTGCGGGACGATAATCCGGCGAATGGCCGTACATTTTTGCCCGGCTTTGGCGGTCATCTCGCGGACCACTTCCCGGATGAACAGGGCAAACTCCGGCTGGTCTGGCGTAACGTCTTCCCCCAGCACGCAGCAGTTCAGGGAGTCGGCTTCCATGGTGAACGGAATTGAATTCGCCACGATATTCGGGTGCACGCGCAGGCTTTGCCCGGTGCTGGCGGAGCCGGTAAAGGTCACGACGTCCTGGCTGTCGAGATGGTCGAGCAGATCCCCCGCGCCGCCGCAGATCAGGCTGATGGCGCCGTCCGGCACCAGCCCGCTGTCGACGATGGATTTCACCATCGCCTGCGTCACCTGTGCGGTAGCGGTAGCGGGTTTGATGATGGCGGGCATCCCGGCAAGCCAGGTCGGCGCCAGCTTTTCCAGCATCCCCCAGCAGGGGAAGTTAAAGGCGTTGATGTGCACCGCCACGCCGGATTTGGAGGTGAGGACGTGGCGCGCCGCAAAGCCGCCTTCTTTCGACAGGGGGATTAACTCGTCTTCCGGCCACAGGGTGTCATCCGGCAGCTCGCGGCTGCCCAGGCTGGCGTAAGTGAAGAGGGTGCCGATGCCGCCTTCAATATCCACCCAGCTGTCCGCCTTCGTCGCCCCGGTCTGGGCTGACAGGGCATAAAACGTCTCTTTCTCGCTAAGCAGGTGCTTTGCCACCGCCTTCAGCATGGCAGCACGTTCGATAAAGGTCATCTCGTGAAGCGCTTCCCCGCCGCGCTCAATCGCATAGCGACGGGCGGCCGCCATGTCCAGCCCTTCGCTGGTCACGCTCCACAGGGCTTCGCCACTGATGGCGTGATGAATAGTGCGCTCGCGGCCCCGGCCAGACTGCCAGGTACCGGATAAGAAGCTGGCTAACTGCTGCATCGCTTATCTCCAAATGTTACGTGATTTACTCATTAATAGTTTGATCGTGAATCATAAAAATCAAGCTGAGTTTTTAATGAATTGTTAACGTTGTGATCTGGCTGGATGAATCGCATCGCTTGAAGACGCTTTCTGAAAGGCCTGATGCAAAAGCCTTGCGAGCAGCATCACAAAATCAGGAAACAATTCTTGGGGTTATATTTAACCTGTGTGTAACTTTTAAAAAAAACAAAGTGATTCAACATTACGCCTTAATTTGCAAACTAACGAATCATAAAGGTGATGACGTGACGCAAGAACAACGGTTTGAGCAGCGCATAGCGCAGGAGACGGCGATTGAGCCTCAGGACTGGATGCCTGACGCCTACCGTAAGACGTTGATCCGCCAGATTGGTCAGCATGCGCACTCCGAAATTGTCGGCATGCTGCCGGAAGGGAACTGGATCGCCCGCGCGCCGACGCTGCGCCGAAAAGCGATCCTGCTGGCGAAAGTGCAGGACGAAGCCGGGCACGGGCTCTACCTCTACAGCGCGGCGGAAACGCTGGGCTGCGCGCGGGAAGACATCTACCAGAAAATGCTCGACGGCAGGATGAAATACTCCTCCATCTTCAACTATCCGACCCTGAGCTGGGCCGATATCGGTGTGATCGGCTGGCTGGTGGACGGCGCCGCTATCGTCAACCAGGTGGCGCTGTGCAGGACCTCCTACGGTCCGTATGCCCGTGCGATGGTGAAAATCTGTAAAGAAGAGAGCTTCCACCAGCGCCAGGGCTTTGAGGCCTGCATGGCGCTGGCGCAGGGCAGCGAGGCCCAGCGCCAGATGCTACAGGACGCCATCAACCGCTTCTGGTGGCCAGCGCTGATGATGTTCGGGCCGAACGACGACAACTCGCCGAACAGCGCCCGCAGTCTGGCCTGGAAAATCAAACGCTTCGGCAATGACGAACTTCGCCAGCGCTTTGTCGACAACACGGTGCCGCAGGTGGAGATGCTGGGCATGACGGTGCCGGATCCCGACCTGCGATTTGATGAAGAGAGCGGTCATTATCGCTTCGGCGAGATCGACTGGCAGGAGTTTGACGAGGTCATTAGCGGGCGCGGCATCTGCAACCACGAGCGCCTGGCCGCCAAACGTAAAGCCTGGGAAGAGGGGGCGTGGGTGCGAGAAGCCGCACTGGCGCACGCGGAAAAACAACACGCCCGCAAAGTGGCTTAAGAGGAATCACGATGAGCAACGTCTACTGGCCGCTGTACGAAGTGTTCGTACGCAGCAAACAAGGGTTATCCCACCGTCACGTGGGCAGTCTGCATGCCGCCGACGATCGCATGGCGCTGGAAAATGCGCGTGATGCCTACACCCGTCGTAGCGAAGGGTGTTCTGTCTGGGTGGTTAAGGCGAGCGAGATTGTCGCCTCCCAGCCGGAAGAGAGCGGTGAGTTCTTCGACCCGGCGGAAAGCAAGGTTTACCGCCACCCGACGTTCTACACCATCCCCGACGGCATCGAGCATATGTGAGGCAAAGAATGAATTCAGTGACTGCCTATGCCCTGCGTCTGGGCGACAACGGTCTGGTGCTTTCCCAGCGTCTCGGCGCCTGGTGCGGCCACGCGCCGGAGCTGGAAATCGACCTCGCGCTCGCCAATATCGGTCTCGACCTGCTGGGCCAGGCGCGCAATTTCCTGACCTATGCCGCGGAGCGGGAAGGCCAGGGCGATGAAGACACGCTGGCGTTTGGCCGCGACGAGCGCCAGTTCCGCAACGTCCTGCTGGTGGAGCAGCCGAACGGCAGCTTCGCCGACACCATTGCCCGCCAGTACCTGATGGATGCCTGGAACGTGGCGCTGTACGAACGCCTGACCCGGAGCAGCGACGGCCAGCTTGCCGCCATCGCCGCCAAAGCGATTAAAGAGGCGCGCTACCACCTGCGCTTCAGCCGCGGCTGGCTGGTGCGTCTGGGCGACGGGACCGAAACGTCCGCGCAAAAAATGCAGCAGGCTATCGACAACCTGTGGCGTTTTACGGCGGAGCTGTTTGAAGCCGATGACGTCGAGCTGGCCCTGATTGACTCCGGCGTGGCGGTTGACCCGCGCGTCCTGCGCCAGCCGTGGGAAAGCGAAGTCCTTGACGGTCTCAATGAGGCCTGCCTGCAGGTTCCCGCAGAGGTGGCGTACCGCACCGGGGGCAAGAGGGGGCTGCATACCGAACATCTGGGCCCGATGCTGGCGGAAATGCAGTATCTCCAGCGCGCGTATCCCGGTCAGCAGTGGTAAAGGAGAACGCTATGCAACGCCTCGTCGACATCGCGCCCGCGCAAATCCCGCAGATCTGGTCGCTGTTAAGCCAGATCCCCGATCCGGAAGTGCCGGTATTAACCATCACCGATTTAGGCATGGTGCGCAGCGTGAAGGCGCAGGGGGAAGGCTGGGTCATTGGCTTCACGCCAACCTACTCGGGCTGCCCGGCAACGGAGCACCTGCTGGGGGCGATCCGCGACGCGATGACCGCGAACGGCTTTACCCCGGTACACATTGTGCTCCAGCTTGAACCCGCCTGGACCACCGACTGGATGACCGCCGACGCGCGCGAGCGCCTGCGGTCCTACGGCATCAGCCCGCCCGTGGGGCATAGCTGTCACGCGCATATTCCGGCGGAGGTAAGCTGCCCGCGCTGCGCCAGCACCGACACCTCCCTTATCAGTGAATTTGGTTCGACGGCCTGCAAAGCGCTCTACCGCTGCAACACCTGCCGCGAGCCCTTCGACTATTTCAAATGCATTTGAGGCTGCCATGACAACGTTTCATTCATTAACAGTGGCAAAAGTGGAACCCGAAACCCGCGACGCGGTGACGATTACCTTCGCCGTGCCAAACGATTTGCAGGACGCCTACCGCTTCCGCCCCGGCCAGCACCTGACGTTAAAAACGAAGCTTGGCGGGGACGAGCTGCGCCGCTGCTACTCCATCTGCCGGAGTACCGCCCCGGGCGAAATCAGCGTGGCGGTCAAAGCCATCGACGGCGGGCGCTTTTCCCGCTATGCGCGGGATGAGATCAAAGCGGGCATGGCCCTGGAGGTGATGGTTCCTCAGGGACAGTTTGGCTACCAGCCGCGGGCTGAACGTGAAGGCCACTATCTGGCGATTGCGGCAGGCTCCGGGATCACCCCGATGCTGGCGATTATCTCCGCTACGCTGGCGACCGAACCCAACAGCCAGTTCACCCTGATCTACGGCAACCGCAGCAGCGAGAGCATGATGTTCCGCCAGGCGCTGGCGGACCTGAAGGACAAGTACACGCAGCGGCTGCAGCTGGTCTCCATCTTCAGCCAGGAGCGGCTGGACAGCGATCTGCTTTATGGCCGCATCGACGGGGAAAAGCTGCAGGCGCTGGCGAAAACCCTGATTAACTTCCGCCAGTACGACGAGGCGTTTATCTGCGGCCCGTCGGCGATGATGGACGACGCGGAAGCGACGCTGAAGGCGCTGGGGATGCCGGACAAATCCATTCACCTTGAGCGCTTCAACACCCCGGGAACCACCGCTAAACGCGCGGTGCATGTCCAGGCGGAAGGACAGAAAGTGACCGTGCGCCAGGACGGGCGCGACCGCGAAATCACCCTGACGGCGGACGACGAAAGCATCCTGGATGCCGCCCTGCGTCAGGGGGCGGATCTCCCGTATGCCTGCAAGGGCGGCGTGTGCGCCACCTGTAAATGCAAAGTGCTGCGTGGGAAGGTGGACATGGCGACCAATTACAGCCTGGAGCCGGACGAGCTGGCCGCCGGATACGTGCTGAGCTGCCAGTCGCTGCCGTTAACCGCCGACGTGATTGTCGACTTCGACGCGAAGGGGATGGCATGAGCGAACTGACTGTTACCCGTCATGGCCGCGTGCTGCAGCTGACGCTAAACCGTCCGGCGGCGCGCAACGCCCTCAACAATGCGCTGTTGACGCAGCTTGCGGAACAGCTCGAGGCCGCGGCTTCTGACATCGAGATTTCCGTCTGCGTGGTTTACGGCAGCGAGCGCTGCTTTGCCGCCGGGGCCGATCTCAACGAAATGGCGGAGAAAGACCTGCCCGCCACGCTGAACGATATCCGCCCGCAGCTGTGGGCGCGCATCAACGCTTTTCCTAAACCGCTGATTGCCGCCGTGAACGGCTTCGCGCTGGGCGCAGGCTGCGAGCTGGCGCTGCTGTGCGACGTAGTCATTGCTGGCGATAACGCCCGCTTTGGCCTGCCGGAAATTACGCTGGGCATTATGCCCGGCGCAGGTGGCACCCAGCGTCTTATCCGCAGCGTCGGTAAATCCCTTGCCAGCAAAATGGTGCTGACCGGCGAGAGTATTTCCGCGCAGCAGGCGCTGAGCGCCGGGCTGGTGAGCGACGTTTTCCCGGCAGCGCTGACGCTGGAGTATGCCCTGAAGCAGGCGGCGCTGATGGCGCGCCACTCTCCGCTGGCGCTGCAGGCGGCGAAACAGGCGCTGCGCCAGTCTCAGGAGGTGCCGCTCCATGCCGGACTCGCGCAGGAGCGTCAGCTATTTACGCTGCTTTCTGCCACCGAGGATCGCCGGGAAGGCATCGACGCCTTCTTACAAAAACGCACCCCCGACTTTAAAGGACGCTAATTGTGGAATTTATTCTCAGTCATGTTGAGCAGGGCGTAATGACCATTACGCTGAACCGTCCGGAGCGTCTGAACAGCTTTAACGACGTGATGCACCAGCAGCTTGCCGAGTGCCTGAAACAGGCCGAGCGTGATGATACCGTTCGCTGCCTGCTGATCACCGGGGCGGGTCGCGGCTTTTGCGCCGGTCAGGATCTGAACGACCGCAACGTCGACCCCAACGGCCCGGCGCCGGATTTGGGGATGTCCGTTGAAACCTTCTATAACCCGCTGGTGCGTCGCCTGGCAAAGCTGCCGAAACCGGTCATCTGCGCGGTTAACGGCGTGGCCGCGGGGGCGGGTGCGACGCTGGCATTAGGCTGCGACATGGTCATTGCCGCGCGTTCCGCCAACTTCGTGATGGCCTTCAGCAAGCTCGGCCTGGTGCCGGACTGCGGCGGCACATGGCTGCTGCCGCGCGTGGCCGGACGCGCCCGCGCTATGGGGCTGGCGCTGCTCGGCGATAAGCTCAGCGCCGAACAGGCGCAGGCCTGGGGGATGATCTGGCAGGTGGTGGATGACGAACAGCTCTCCACTACCGCGCAGCAGATGGCGCTGCACTTTGCGTCTCAACCGACCTTCGGGCTGGGGCTGATCAAGCAGGCGATCAACGCCGCGGAAACCAACACCCTGGACGCCCAGCTCGATCTGGAGCGCGACTACCAGCGCCTGGCCGGGCGCAGCGACGACTACCGCGAGGGCGTCAGCGCCTTCCTGGCGAAGCGCGCGCCGAACTTTACGGGGAAATAAGATGCTGAACATACGGACTGTCGCCGTGATTGGCAGCGGCACGATGGGCGCAGGGATTGCCGAAGTCGCCGCCAGCCATGGCCATCAGGTGTTGATCTACGACATCTCCAGCGATGCGATATCGCGGGCCATAGACGGGATCCGCCAGCGTCTGGCCTCCCGGGTGACGCGCGGAAAACTCTCCGCCGATGCCGGGAGCCAGATCCTCGCCCGGCTGCTTCCGGTCACCGATATCGAGGCGCTCGCCGCGGCCGATCTGGTCATAGAAGCGGCCTCTGAGCGTCTGGAGGTGAAAAAGGCGCTGTTTGCTCGGCTGGCTGAGATCTGCCCGCCGCAGACGGTCCTGACCAGCAATACCTCTTCCATCTCCGTTACGGCGATTGCGGCGGACGTCCACCACCCGGAGCGCGTCGCAGGGCTGCACTTCTTCAACCCGGCGCCGGTGATGAAGCTGGTGGAGGTGGTCAGCGGGCTGGCGACCTCTCCGGAAGTGGCCGACGCGCTGTGCGAGCTGGCGCTGAACTGGGGCAAACAGCCCGTTCGCTGCCAGTCAACGCCGGGGTTCATCGTCAACCGCGTCGCGCGACCGTTTTATTCTGAAGCCTGGCGCGCGCTGGAAGAGCAGGTCGCCCCGCCGGAGGTGATTGATGCCGCCCTGCGCGACGGCGGCGGTTTCCCGATGGGGCCGCTGGAGCTGACCGACATGATTGGTCAGGACGTGAATTTCGCGGTGACCTGCTCGGTATTTAACGCCTTCTGGCAGGAGCGTCGTTTTCTGCCTTCGCTGGTGCAGCAGGAGCTGGTGCTGGCGGGAAGGCTGGGCAAAAAGAGCGGGAAGGGCGTCTACGACTGGCAGGGTGACAAACCCGCCGTGCAGTGGGTGCAGGCCGTGAACGACAGCTACAGCCCGATGCGCGTGGAAAGAAGACGTGACGGTGTCACCGAAATTGATGATGTGTACCTGATTGAAACGCAGGGCGAAACCGCTCAGGCGCTGGCGCTTCGGCTCAACGGCGCGGTGGTGGTAGTGGACCGCATTGAGCGCGACGTGGCGGTGATTGCGTCGGCCGCCAGCAACCCGCACACCGCGACGCAAAAGGCCATCCGCTACCTGCAGCAGCAGGGTAACCGGGTGGTGCAAATTGCCGATTATCCCGGCCTGCTGGTCTGGCGCACGCTGGCGATGATTGCCAACGAAGCGCTGGATGCCCTGCAAAAAGGGGTCGCCAGCGAGAAGGACATCGATACCGCTATGCGCCTGGGCGTGAACTACCCGAGCGGGCCGATCGCCTGGGGCGAGCGTCTGGGCTGGCAGCGCCTGCTGACGCTGCTGGAGAACCTGCAGCGTCATTACGGCGAAGAGCGCTACCGCCCCTGTTCACTGCTGCGCCAGCGCGCGCTTCTGGAGAGTAGCTATGAGTCATAACGCCTGGCATAACGCCCGCGCGATGTACGAACGGGACGCCTGCGCGCAGGCGATGGGGATGGACATTGTCGCCATGGACGAGGGCTACGCGGTGGTGACCATGACCATCACCCCGCAGATGCTTAACGGCCACCAAACCTGCCACGGCGGACAGCTTTTTTCGCTGGCAGACACCGCCTTTGCCTACGCCTGCAACAGCCAGGGGCTGGCGGCGGTAGCCTCAGGCTGCTCGATTGATTTTCTGCGTCCGGGCTTTGCCGGGGACACGCTCACCGCCACCGCGCGGGTGATGCATCAGGGCAAGCTGACCGGCGTGTATGACATTGAAATCCAGAACCAACAACAGAAAACCGTCGCCCTTTTTCGCGGGAAATCTCACCGCATCGGCGGCAGCGTGACAGGAGAGGCAGATGCGTGAAGCATTTATTTGTGATGGCGTTCGAACCCCGGTGGGGCGCTACGGCGGCGCGCTTGCCGCAGTCCGAACCGACGATCTCGGTGCCGTGCCGCTGCGCGCGCTGCTGGCCCGCTATCCCCAGCTCGACCTCGGGCGGATCGACGATGTGATTTTCGGCTGCGCCAACCAGGCGGGGGAAGATAACCGCAACGTGGCGCGCATGTCGTCCCTGCTCGCCGGGCTGCCGCAGACGGTGTCCGGAACCACCATCAACCGCCTGTGCGGGTCGGGTCTGGACGCGATTGGGTTTGCTGCCCGCGCCATTAAGGCGGGCGATGGCGAGCTGCTGATTGCGGGCGGCGTGGAGTCCATGTCCCGCGCGCCGTTTGTGATGGGCAAAGCCACCGCCGCGTTTCAGCGTCAGGCGGAAATCTTTGATACCACCATCGGCTGGCGATTTGTGAATCCGCTCATGCATCAGCAATTCGGAACTGACAGTATGCCGGAAACGGCAGAGAATGTAGCTGAATTGTTAAATATTAGCCGTGCCGATCAGGACGCGTTCGCGCTGCGCAGCCAGCAGCGTACCGCGCAGGCTCAGCAGAACGGCATTCTGGCGCAGGAGATCGTGCCGGTACCGGTGCCGGGAAAAAAAGGGACGGTCACTGAGTTCAGCGTGGATGAACATCCGCGCGCGGACACCACGCTCGAACAGCTCGCCGGGCTAAAAACGCCGTTTCGTAAGAACGGGGTGGTTACGGCGGGGAATGCCTCCGGCGTCAACGACGGCGCTGCGGCGCTGATCGTCGCCAGCGAGAAGATGGCGCTGGCGCAGGGATTGGTCCCGCGCACGCGGATCGTGGCGATGGCGACGGCGGGCGTGGAGCCACGTCTGATGGGGCTCGGCCCGGTCCCGGCCACCCGCAAGGTGCTGGAGCGCGCCGGACTCAGCATTAACGATATGGACGTTGTCGAGCTTAACGAAGCTTTCGCCTCGCAGGCGCTGGGCGTGCTGCGTCAGCTGGGCCTGCCGGATGATGCCGCGCACGTCAACCCGAACGGTGGCGCGATTGCGCTGGGCCACCCGCTGGGCATGAGCGGTGCCAGACTGGCGCTGGCCGCGAGCAACGAACTGCACCGACGCGGCGGGCGCTACGCGCTGTGTACGATGTGCATCGGTGTGGGTCAGGGCATTGCCATGATCCTTGAGCGTGTTTGAGCATAAAAACAATGTGAGTACCCTACAATGACAAATACAACAAAGCTTGATCCGATTGAAACGGCCTCCCTTGACGAGCTACAGGCGCTGCAGACCGAGCGTCTGAAATGGACGCTGCATCACGCCTACAACAACGTGCCGATGTACAAACGCAAGTTTGACGCCGCGGGCGTTCACCCTGACGATTTCAACGAGCTGGCGGATATCCGCAAATTCCCGTGCACCACCAAGCAGGACCTGCGGGATAACTATCCGTTCGATACCTTTGCCGTGCCGATGGAGCAGGTGGTGCGTATTCACGCCTCATCCGGCACCACCGGCAAACCGACCGTTGTCGGCTACACGCAGGGCGACATCGACAACTGGGCCAATCTGGTGGCCCGCTCCCTGCGCGCCGCGGGCGGCAGCGCGAAGGACAAAATTCACGTGGCGTATGGCTACGGCCTGTTTACCGGGGGGCTGGGGGCGCACTACGGCGCAGAGCGTTTAGGCGCGACGGTGATCCCGATGTCCGGCGGCCAGACGGAGAAACAGGCGCAGCTGATCCGTGATTTCCAGCCGGATATGATCATGGTAACGCCGTCCTACTGCCTCAACCTGATTGAGGAACTGGAGCGCCAGATGGGCGGCGATGCCAGCGGCTGTTCCCTGCGCGTGGGCGTCTTCGGCGCCGAGCCGTGGACGCAGGCCATGCGTCGCGAAATCGAAAAACGCTTAGGCATTACCGCGCTGGATATCTATGGCCTCTCCGAAGTGATGGGGCCGGGCGTGGCGATGGAGTGTATCGAAACCGTCGACGGCCCGACCATCTGGGAAGATCACTTCTACCCGGAGATCGTCAACCCGAACGACGGCACGCCGCTGGATGACGGCCAGCAGGGCGAACTGCTGTTCACCACGCTGACCAAAGAGGCGCTGCCGGTGATCCGCTACCGCACCCGCGACCTGACGCGCCTGCTCCCGGCCACCGCGCGCAGCATGCGCCGCATGGACCGCATCAGCGGGCGCAGTGACGATATGCTGATCATCCGCGGCGTCAACGTCTTCCCGTCGCAGCTGGAAGAGGAGATCGTCAAGTTCGAACACCTTTCTCCGCACTATCAGCTGGAGGTGAACCGTCGCGGGCATCTTGATTCACTTTCCGTGAAGGTGGAGCTGAAAGAGAGCAGCTTAACCCTGACCCACGAGCAGCGTTGCCAGGTGTGCCACCAGCTGCGCCACCGCATTAAGTCGATGGTGGGGATTTCCACCGACGTAATGATTGTTAACTGCGGCAGCATCCCGCGCTCAGAGGGCAAAGCCTGTCGGGTGTTTGACTTGCGTAAAGCTGCGGCCAACGGTTGAGTTTCCCTCACCCCGGCCCTCTCCCAAAGGGAGAGGGTGTAAACAGTTCCCTCTCCCAAAAGGAGAGGGTGTAAAAGTTCCCTCTCCCTTTGGGAGAGGGTTAGGGTGAGGGGCTATCCCAGAATCCTATGCTATGATTCATCCAGGACAAAAATAACAACAGAATGAATCACATGAATAAACTCGACGCCTTTATCCAGCACGCGGTCAGCTCCGTTCCCGTCAGCGGGACCTCGCTTATCTCCTCGTTATACGGTGACGCGCTTTCCCATCGCGGCGGTGAGATTTGGCTCGGCAGCCTGGCCGCCCTGCTGGAAGGCATGGGGTTTGGCGAGCGCTTCGTGCGTACCGCGCTGTTTCGACTCAACAAAGAGGGCTGGCTGGACGTTTCCCGCATCGGGCGTCGCAGCTTTTACCGCCTGAGCGATAAAGGGCTTCGTCTGACGCGTCGCGCGGAGAATAAGATTTACCGCGCGGAACTGCCCGCCTGGGACGGCAAATGGCTGTTGCTGCTCTCCGAAGGTCTGGATAAAACCACCCTTGCCGACGTCAAAAAACAGCTGATCTGGCAGGGGTTTGGCACGCTGGCGCCGAGCCTGATGGCCTCGCCGTCGCAGCATCTGGCGGACGTGCAGTCCCTGCTTCACGATGCCGGCGTGGCGGAAAACGTGATTTTCTTTGAAGCCCACTCGCCGCTGGCGCTCTCCCGTGCCGCGCTGCGTTCGCGGGTGGAGGAGTGCTGGCAGCTAACCGAGCAAAACGCGATGTACGAGACGTTCATCGATTCATTCCGCCCGCTGCTGCCGCTGTTGAAAGAGGCCGCGCCGGAGGAGCTGACGCCGGAACGCTGTTTCCAGATCCAGCTGCTGCTGATTCACTTTTATCGTCGCGTGGTGCTGAAAGATCCGCTGCTGCCGGAAGAGTTGCTGCCCGCGCACTGGGCGGGGCAAAGCGCCCGACAGCTCTGCATTAACATCTATCAGCGTGTCGCGCCGGGGGCGCTGGCGTTTGTCAGCGAGAAGGGCGAAACCTCCGTGGGCGAGCTGCCCGTGCCCGGCACGCTCTACTATCAACGCTTTGGTGGTCTTACAAGCGCATAAGGAGTGAAGATGCCAGTTTATCAAATTGACGGTCTGACGCCGGTCGTGCCGGACGAGAGCTATGTTCACCCGACGGCGGTGCTGATTGGCGACGTGATTCTGGGCAAAGGCGTTTACGTCGGTCCTAACGCCAGCCTGCGCGGTGATTTTGGCCGTATCGTGGTGAAAGACGGCGCCAACATTCAGGATAACTGCGTAATGCACGGCTTTCCGGAGCAGGACACGGTGGTGGAAGAGGACGGGCATATCGGCCACAGCGCTATTCTTCACGGCTGCGTGATCCGCCGCAATGCGCTGGTGGGCATGAACGCGGTGGTGATGGACGGGGCGGTCATCGGTGAAAACAGCATCGTCGGCGCGGCGGCGTTCGTGAAAGCGAAAGCGGAGATGCCCGCCAACCATTTGATTATCGGCAGCCCGGCCAAAGCGATTCGCGAACTCAGCGAACAGGAGCTGGCGTGGAAGCAGCAGGGCACGCGGGAGTATCAGGTGCTGGTGGAGCGCTGCAAGCTAACTATGCACCAGGTGGAGCCGCTGCGCGAGGCTGAGCCTGACCGGAAACGGCTGGCGTTTGATGAGAACTTAAGGCCGAAGTCGGCGGTGTAGGGCTCAGACCGTCTTTTTTCGCCATATCC
The DNA here is from genome assembly GCF_035064085.1 of Enterobacter sp. R-1.6.2. NCBI lineage: Bacteria > Pseudomonadati > Pseudomonadota > Gammaproteobacteria > Enterobacterales > Enterobacteriaceae > Enterobacter > Enterobacter sp. R-1.6.2. The sequence continues at coordinate 224,426 of NZ_JASEYI010000005.1, read as the reverse complement.
ATCAACAGCGCGATGCCGATGTAATTACTCCAGTTAAAGGTATTTTGCAGCACCACCACCGCATTGCCTTTTTCTTTGTCATAGCCGATAAAGCTGGAGTAGCCGCCGATATAGCCGACCTGATAGGTGATTTTTTCCAGACCGATAAAGTCGGTGGTCCAGGCAATACCCTGCACTCCGTCGGGACGTTGAATATCGGTATTTCTGACTTCGGCAAAGACATTGTCCAGCAGGGGACTGTGGGTCGTCGAGACGTGATAGCGGGCATAGGCCGCCAGATCTTCGGCGTTGCTGTACAAGCTCGCTGCCGCCACCATGTTGTTGGAAAAATGCCAGTCCGGGGTGAGCTGCCCGCGCGGGATGAATTTAGGCTGATCGCCCGCGTGGCCGAGCGCACGCTGCGGGTAGCCTTTGAGCTGCTGGGGAATAAAGCTGCTGTTAGCCATTTGCAGCGGACGGAAAATATAGCGCGAGGCTAAACTCTGGATATCTTCGCCGGTCTTGTGCTTCAGGATATAGCCGATCAGGGCGTAGCCGGTATTGGAATATTGCGGCACTTTATTCTTTGGCGCCCGCCAGTCGGCGAGGTAGCGCAGCACGTTATCGCTGTCCAGCTCGCTATAGAAATTTTCGCCCGTGCTTAAATAGCCGATGAATTTCCCAAGCATCGGAACATCCATATTCTGACGCGGCAGGCCGGAGGTGTGGGTTACCAGTTCAAGCAGGGTGATTTTTTGTGCATCCGCGCTAAGCGGCGTCCCCGGCGGAAGCAATGTCGCCAGGTTATCGTTCCAGTTCAATTGCCCTTCATTGACCAGACAAGCCACCACTTCCGCCGTGATCCCTTTGCTGAGCGAGCCGAGCGCAAACAGGGTGTCGGGCCTGACCGGATAGCGATTGACCGCATCGGTTACGCCCCAGGTGTAAAACTGCGGCGAGCCGTGATTATGGATCACCGCGACCGTCATCCCGGGAACGGATTTTTGCGCCATATAGTGACGCACCACGCTGTCAACGTCGCCATCCAGCGAATCATGGGTGAGAAGTTCCTGAGTACCTTCCGGGGAGGACATCTGTGAGAGCGTGCCACAACCGCTGAGGAGTGGGAGAGTAAGCAGAAGCCAGCGAATTTTTTTTGTTATGTTCTGCATACCTGATAGCGAGTGTGGGGGTCATTGGCGCGCCAGGAATGTATCACAAATAGCCTGCCTGAATGTAAACTTTCTAAACGGCGGCGGCCCTGTTGATGGTCACCGTGAATTTTTCGGCCAGCCTTGAGGGATTTCAGTATGACTCGCTTTTATCAACTTACCGCCACCCGCCTGGATGGCCGCCTTATCTCAATGGACGACTATGCGGGAAAGGTGGTTTTGGTCGTCAATACCGCCAGCCAGTGCGGCTTTACGCCGCAATATGCTGGCCTTGAAGCACTATACAAGAAATACGCCGATCGAGGATTAGTGGTGCTGGGCTTCCCCTGCAACCAGTTCGGTAAACAGGAACCCGGCGGCGCCGACGAAATCTCGAAAACCTGTTACATCAACTACGGCGTGAGTTTCCCGATGTTTGAGAAGGTTGAAGTTAACGGTAGCGCAGCGCACCCGCTGTTTCGTTATCTGAAAAACGAATTGCCCGGCGTGCTGGGAGGGCGGATCAAGTGGAACTTTACTAAGTTTCTGATCGGCCGCGACGGTAAACCACTCAAGCGTTTTGCACCGATGACCACGCCAGAGAAAATGGAGAGGGTGATTGTCGAGGCTTTGGGGAGGTGAGAGTTTTGGTGAATGGAATTAACCATGAGTCGGGCACTTCCGGAATACCCGATGTCCGCTTTGTGCCAGGAGCGGACTTTTAGTTCGCTATAGTACCGTTTATAACCGTATGAGATGGAAAATAAAGAAGCCGCCAACTGGCGGCTTTTGTGCAGGAAGGTAAATTTAGCAGTATTCGATAATATCAAACCCTTCATCAGCCGTTGGCTCTTCGAAATAGCGCGTTATGATATCAAATTGTTGATCTGAGGCAGAAAATTCATGCACGCCTTCTGCATTACGGGCGCGCAAGCGGGATTTACATACTTCATCAGAAACTTTCAGATAGTGCAGCTGATTACTGGCACCTGACTCCTTAATAATGCTCATCATCCATTCACGATTTGTTTGTGTGTTTGCCGGGAAATCAAGAACTACTGATAAACCAGCTTTGAGTAGTGAAACCAGATGAGGCTTCATGGCATTTCTTAGTCTTAATGAATACTGCACATAATCAGATATGGATTGCATTTCATTGGTAAAGAGGGCAGCCAGCCAGCGATCCTCGCTGACAATTACAGTCCCAGGTGATGATCCTAATTTTGCTGACAATGTGGATTTTCCTGATGCAATTTTTCCACATAACAAGTGCAAGACAGGTTTTTCAGGCGTCGCTACTGCATTTGTGTCCATTCTTTACCTCACTGAATTGTTACCGGTAAGGCCCGCCTTACCGGCGGGAAAATGGCGAACGTTATCCCACCTGAGTCAGACAGGTGATAATAATCATTGAATAGGTTAGGACTGAGTGTGTTTTCATCGTCATTCAACTTAACAGGGCCTGAATGCAAAATCAGCAATTATTTCACTTATATACTGAGTGTCCGCTCCGAGCTCAAAACTGCTTCAGCAACTATGAAACAACTGCGTTATTTAACAATTTGCGGTAGTAACCTTTATTGATATAGCTTTATTGCTTTTGTGTTAATTTAAATTGGTACTATTTGCTTAAGGAGATATGCGTGAACATCACCATCTGCAAGCCAGACGAATATCCTGATTTGGTTGATATTTTTATCGAGATGGAAAACTATTATAACCAGGATGTTTGCTTGTCCAGGAGTGACATGACCGCATATCTGAGGGATAAGGTCCTTGCAGTCGACTCTCATACTGAAGTTCACAAAGTGGTTTGTGAAGGAGTAATAGCTGCGTTTTCATGTGTCTCAGTGATGTACCCTTCACCACGTTTCAGCGGGCAAATGTTTATCAAAGAGCTTTTTGTTTCAGCACCTTTCAGGAGGGCTGGAGTGGGTAGAAAGCTGATGAGTTTTATAGCCAGCCGGGCTCAAGAGCGGGGATGTTTACAACTCGATTGGTTATCTGTGGCAGCAGACCCATTGGCACAAAAGTTTTATGAGTCTTTCGGTGCTCAGGTTATCAAGAGTGTTAACTATCATCGGGTTTTTGGCACAAAAATAGATGAGCTTGCCCGCAGTGCCGGCTGAAGTACCCAGAAATAGAGTCACACCGTTGGTGAAAATAGCATAAGGGTACGCCCACTGTTCGCTCAAAGCAGGCGTTTCCCACTACAATGCTGCTTTCCAATAACCCATTTACCCCCGCAGCCACGGCGTAATCGTCAGCCCGGTAAGCAAGCCTTCCGGGCTGAGCAGGCGAGTGACGGTTTGCCCCCACGGTTCCAAACGGTTAGCCACCAGCATCCGATAGCCTTTTTCGCTCAGAACGCGTGTAGCCGAGTCCAAATCCTGTACCTCATACTCAACCCATCCCTGCGGTATCGGGTGCTCAACTGGCCACTGTTCCTCTCCAAAACAGGATGCTGCCGCCTGTGCGAGCGGCCAGACGGCGAAATGCTTCACGCCTTCCAGCTGATCCTCCTCAGTGAGCAGATAATCGGTGTTTCCCTCCATCGGCTTCAGCGGAAGGCCGAGTGTCTGGACATAAAACGCGGTGCTGGACTCCGTATCCCGCGAAATGGGCCCGAACCCGGCGACGAACAAGACATCAATTTCCGGTAACGTCTGCGGCATATCCACTCCTGAATGAGGTGAAATTCACCCTGAATTTATCTTACGATCGGCGGAAATACGACTCTCAAAACTGGTATCGCGTTCACCGTGCCTGCACGTCCACGACGGGATTAAAATTTAGCGCGATAACGATCAGCAGCACGACTCCCGCACTCATGATCAGCCATGCGCTGGTCAGCGAGACCGAACTGTCGCGAACGATCCCCGCAATTAACGGCATAAGCGCGGCGATCGTGTATCCGCCTCCCTGAACTTTAGACAGCAACTTCCCGGCCTGTGCGGGCGTTCGCGCATGATCGAACGTGACGATGAGCGACAGCGGGAAGAGGGCGCCGATCCCGGTACCAAGCAGCAACGTGGATAATACCGGCGTCGTACCCGGCGCAAAGACCAGACACAGTAATCCTGCCAGCAGCAACAGCAATACGGCGATCAGCGGCACGCGACGATCGGGGAATTTACCGATCAGCGCGGAGACGGCAAACCCGGCGACAACCTCGGTTAACGTCAGCCAGGCCAGCATGTAGCCGCTGCTGCGTGCGGACCATCCCGCCTGAATATAGAGCGGGGGCAGCCAGGCCAATACCAGCGTGTAGGCGCCCGTTCCCACGCCGAAAAAGAGCAGCAGTAACGCTGTCCGGGAGGACGAGAGCGTAACGGTTTCGCGTGCTGTTTTTTCCCCTTGAGGATGCTTAACCAGGGTTAACCACAGTATCAGCGCAAGCAGCGCTAACAGCCCGGCCATTGCCAGCGCGGGCTTCAGCGTCAGCCATGAAAACAACGGCTCGGCGCTGGCGGCGGCGACTGCCGCACCGGCCATAATGCCCGTGCTGAAAAGCGACATTACCGTGCTGGACGTTTGCGTATATTCCTTTTTAATCAGGGCAGGCATTAACGCCTGGATCGTGCCTATGCTGGCCCCGCCCAGTAGCGCGGTGCCCATAAGACTCTCCGGTGAGGCGCTAAAACCGCGCAGCAAACAGGCCGCAAGCAGGATAAAGAGCCCAAACATAATTCCCCGTACGGCGCCGACTCGGGCTAAAAGCCAGGGGCCACACAGGGCGGCAAGCCCCATCATCGCGACCGGCAGGGTGGTTAGCAGGCTGAATTGCGTAGCGGTCAGCCCCGCTTCGCGCTGCAGCACGGAAAACAGCGGTCCGACAGAAGCCAGAATGGGGCGCAGGTTCAGCCCGACGATAAAAGCGATAACGGCGAAGAGTAAAGGCGACGTGCGTTTCAACATGGAGTCCTTTTCGGTTGTGAATGGCCCGGACAAATTGCCACGAGCATTTATCTTAACGTTAAGATAAAATATGTTTTTGCGTAAGATGTACCGCACAACAGGATAAATTCGCACGCCATCAGGGGTGAAAATGCAAGATCACGTAGACTTCGTTGTCGGCCAGTGGAGCCGCGCCATGCCGGAGCTGGACGCCTCGTCGATGAAAATTTTTGGCCGAATGCTCAGGCTGATGAAGCATCTGGGAAAAGAATGGGCGCAGGCGATGGCGCAGTTTGGCTTTCGCGAGGGCGAGTTTGACGTGCTCGCCACGCTGCGTCGCGCCGGTGAGCCGTACCGCCTTTCCCCCACGCAGCTCTATAAATCGCTGTTGGTAACCTCAGGGGCGATGACGAACCGGCTCAGCCATCTCGAACAGCTTGGGCTTATCAGGCGAATTGCCGATCCGGATGACAAGCGCAGCACCCTCGTAAGCCTGACACCGCACGGGCAGGAGCGCATCGAACAGGCGCTGATCGTCCATACGCAAACGCAAAATGCGCTGCTGAGCAACTTGTCTGACGCGCAGCGCGCGCAGCTTGAGTCCCTGCTCAGGGAGCTGCTGATGACGTTCCCGTCTGAGGACCTGAGCGACAAGTCACCGAGTGCCGATAATACAAAAACTGCATAGCTAAACCTCACAGAAAGGGAATGTATGTCTTTACCACCACTGTATGCGCTGCGCGCTTTTGAAGTTGCCGCGCGGCTGAACTCCTTCAGCAAAGCGGCTGAAGCACTGAATATCACGCCGGGCGCGGTCAGCAGGCATGTCCGGACGCTTGAACAGTGGTTCGACTGTGAGCTCTTTAAACGCCAGGGGCCGCGAGTGGAGGTCAGTGATGCCGGACGTATTCTGGCCGGACAGCTCAGCGAAAGTTTCTCGAATATTGAGTGGGCCTGTCGCGCATTCAGAAGCGAAAACCACCTTCTGCGCCTCAAAGCCCCCAGCACCCTGACGATGCGGTGGCTGCTGAATGTGCTTAAATCCTTTCGCGAGAACCACGCGAAGCCAAAAATTGAAATTGCCAGCGTCTGGATGGACTTCGACACCGTTGACTTCAGCCGTGAGCCCTACGATTGTGCGATCCTGCTCGGTAATGGCTATTTCGGCGAGTCTACGGAAAGCCGGCTGCTCTTCAGTGAATGGCTCATTCCGGTTTGTACCCCGTCGCTGCTTGAGTCTGCCCGGCATCAGCTCCCAGAGTGCGATCTTATCCATCCCTCTCCGGACAGACGGGACTGGAAGCGATGGCTGAAAAGAACCGGGTCATTCCCCGGGCTCGACGTGAGTCGTGGAATCGTGTTCGACACCCTGGAGCAGGGAAGCCTGGCCGCCATGCACGGTCACGGCGTGGCGATGGCCGACCTCCGCCTCACGCTCGACGCGCTGAAAAGCAGCCTGCTCGCGCTGCCCTTCAGGGAAGCTATCGCAACCGGCGATGGCTACTACCTCGTCTGGCCGAAAAATTCGCTCAGAAGACAGAGTATTGAACGGTTGCTGGCGTGGCTTAACCTTAATGCGCCGGTACTGCCTTCGTTGGATATCGTCTGTCTTGATTACAACGAAAAGCGGGTTTAGTAAATAGCGGAATATTTAGTGAAGGATATTCCGCATATAGAACATATTTATGCGTAGGGAATATTTGCCATCTGTTTATATCGCTCCGGCAGGGCGCTGTTCAGGTTGAGTAATTTATCCAGAATATAAAGCGCAGGCGTTCCCTTTGCTCGCTCGGCGTCGATCAGCGCCGTGCGTAACAGATTGGCAGCCGAGGTCATGTCACGGAAATACTCCTGCGATTCACGCGTCTGAGCTTCGCCTGACGTGGCGTAACGCACCTTTGGCCAGTCCGCAAAGTCCAGCAGCGGAAGGATCCCACCCTCTTTTGGTAAATGCGCTGAGAGCAACTCTTCGGCGTTACCCGGATTGCTTTGGGCGAAAGCCAAAAGATGCAGTCGATGTATGAAAGGCGATAGCGCTTCTGAGCTTTCCTTTTCTGCTGAAAGTAACGTTATCAGCTCATGCACATTTGCATCAGGGCTATATTTATGAGGCGAGATAATATTCAATACAGGGAATAAAACATCGAGTGTCATAGGTGCTCCATACAGGCTTAGTATTATTTATTTTTCTATCCCAGGGGTGAATGGATGGTATTTCAGGTGCGTCACTTTTTAAAAACGATAAATAGTTGGAATCAATGTGAGTTTTACTCAACGTTGCGCTTTGGGGGCGATCGCGCGCATCCTCACGCTGCAGCGATTTGTTTCACAAATGCCATCGCTCATCGACCGTCCAGAATGGTATAACGTCGTGCGGCTAAAGGGTTGCCGTCCGCTGACTCCATTCACAAAGGTGTATATGAAACAAATTACGTTCAGTGACCTGCAGCAACAAAGCGAGCAGGCTGCCAATTCTCCTCGCTTACGCGCGCACCGCAATTTACATCCCGAGCTGAGCGACCCGGTGCAGCGCCTGGCTATCGCGATGGAGCCTGGCACCTATGTTCGCCCTCATCGCCACCCGCACACGTTTGAACTGCTGACGGCTCTGAGCGGTCGCTTTCTGGTGTTGAATTTTGATGACGGCGGTAACGTGACCCAGCGCGTGGTGTTAGGTGAAGACTGCAAAGTGCTGGAGATGGATGCCGGTACCTGGCATGCCGTGCTGTCGCTGGATAAAGGCGGCGTCATTTTCGAGGTAAAACACGGCGGCTATCAGCCTGTTCCGGAGCACGATACCGCCCCATGGTCACCGGCTGAGAACGCGCCCGGTTGCGCGGAGCTGATGAAATGGTACGCCCAGGCGCAGGTGGGTGACGGGGGTTTTACCCTGTAAACCGGTGAATTTTGATAAAAATAATCACAAAAAGGATGTGCGTATGTTGAAAAGATTAGTCGTGGGGCAGATGAGCTTACCGATGACTTTCTGGGGATGGGGATTCTGCGGAGGTTTTCTGCTGGGTATCATTGGGCTTGCTGGAGTGCATACCGGTCACCCGGCAATGGTTCCGCTTTCCTATATCCTTAAAGCCATTCTGTTCAGTGCTGTACTTTCCGGCATTACTTTCATTCTGCGTCGAAAAATCACAGTCTTGGGTGGGGTCGCTTTTTTTATTATTTTGATTCAGGTGATTATGAGCGTAGTGATGGCGATTGGCCTTTTCTCGTTATTTTTTGAATAATCGCTGGAAAGAGAGTTCCGGTTAGCCAGCAGGATTAAAAGATCGCCCCTGACGGTGGTAGGTGATAACGAGACACGCGCTTCCTTCTGGCGAAGGAGGCGCGCCTTTGCTGTGACTGGATAGCCGGGATTATTTAAGACTCTCTAGCCCCTGCAGGAAATCCTCTACCTGCTCAGGCGTCGCCGCGTCTGCCTGGTAAAGGATATCGAGCTTAACGTTCTTCAACCCGCAGAAGCCAAACACGCCTTCGATTATCTGCGTCTGAATCGCCGTCGAATAGCCGTGTTTGTCGAATCCGGTGAGATCGCTGCCGCCGGTGGCGATCAGGCGGACGGGAACGTCGCGTAAGCTGCCCACAATCCGGCCGTCGTCGGCCACCTTATACGCCCAGTTCAGGGTTAATACGCGATCGAACCAGCCTTTCAACAGCGCGGGGACCGACCACCAGTACACGGGGAAGACAAACACCAGCATATCCGCTCGCTCGACGCGCTGCTGCTCGCGCAGAATATCGTCGGGAAGGGCGTTCGGATCGCCGTGATACAAATCGAGATCGGCGCGGGTCATCGCCGGATTAAACCCTTCAGCATGCAGATCGGCAATCTCAACCTGCGTACCTTGCTCGCGTAATTTTCCGGCAATACGGGCTGCCAGCGAATGGGATAACGAATTGTCGACAGGATGAGCCGTCACGATCAGTGCGTTATTAATGGCATTTGTAGCAGACATAGCGACCTCGAATGGGTGAGAACTGACGCCTATATTACTATTGGTAACTTAGGTGTCAATCCGCCCCCAGCGATCATTTTGTGCTATTCACGTAGGTCTCCAGCACGCCGGTCATGGCGCCGCTGAGCGTATCTTCCGCCACGTTCCGGGCGAGCACGCCGTTGCCCGCGGCGGTGCTGAGCGCGTCCGCCGCGCCAATGATTGCCGTCAGTACCGCTTCTCCCTGAACGCCTTTCAGCGCGACGAACGGGGAAAGCGCGGTACGCAGGCAGTCGGCGCATTCGGCCACGCATGCCTCACGAAACGTCTGCAGCGCGTGGGATCCGGACAGCGCTGCGGCAATTGGCCCGGTTTCAGGTCCGGCACTAATGGCGCAGTCAATATAGGCGGCGCTGAAAAAGCGGATCGTCTTCTCCAGCGTTTTGCTGTCGACCGCCAGCGTCTCGCGGAACTTCGCCAGCTGCCGGTCGCTATAATCCTGGTACAGCGCCATCAGCAGCCCTTCACGATCGCCAAAGTGATCGTAGGGGATAGGCTTGGTCACGTTGGCTCGTTCGGCCAGGTAGCCAAGGGTCAGCGCCTCCGTGCCTTGCTGACGAACGATTCCGCGCGCAACCTCCAGCAGCTGCACGCGGCGGTCCTCTTTTCTTAAGCGCTTAACAACCATGCTTTCCTCAGAAGTGTTATCTACTCATGGTAGTTTACACGTTTTCTGCAGGGGGCTGCACCCGTTGTTCCGCAGGGCGGATCCGGAACCAGATCGCATACATCGCGGGCAGGAAGACGAGCGTGACGATCGTCCCACCCAGCGTTCCGCCTATCAGCGTGTAAGCCAGCGTGCCCCAGAACACCGAATGCGTCAGGGGAATAAACGCCAGCACGGCGGCCATGGCGGTCAGCAAGACCGGGCGCGCGCGCTGGACTGTCGCTTCAACCACCGCCTGGAACGGCTCGAGGCCCTGCTTCTGGTTATGATCGATTTGACCGATCAGGATCAGCGTATTGCGCATCAGAATGCCGGAAAGGGCGATCAAGCCGACCAGCGCGTTGATGCCAAACGGCTGATTGAAAATCAACAGCACGGGCACCACGCCAATCAGCCCCAGCGGCGCGGTTAAGAACACCATCACCATCGCCGAGATTGAGCGCACCTGCAAAATGATGATCAGCAGCGTCAGGGCAATCATTATCGGGAACAGCGGGATCATTGCCTGCGTGGCTTTGCCCGATTCCTCAATCGAACCCGCCATGTCGATACGGTATCCGGCCGGCAGCGCGTCAACAATCGGCTGGAGCTGCTTCATGACGGCGACCGACACATCCGGTGGCTGAAGATGGTTAGCGATATCGCCCCGCACGGTAATCGTCGGGGTGCGATCGCGGCGGCGAAGGATCGGATCTTCCATACCGATCTCAATCTTGCCGATTTGAGACAGCGGAACGCGCTGTCCCGCATTGCCGACAAGGGTGAAACCCTCGATTTTTGCCGGATCGAGACGTATGTCTCCCGCCGCACGGCCAATAACCTCTACCGAGCGAATATCCTCCCGCACGGAGGTGACGGGAACGCCTGAGAGCAGAAACTGAAGCTGATTGGCAACGGCACTGGAGGTCAAGCCGGTCGCCTGCAGGCGGTTTTGATCGAGGGTGAAATGCAGGACAGGAACGCGTGAGCCCCAGTCGGTGTTGACGGTTCTCATCATCGGGCTCGCCTGGAGCACGGCTTTCACCCTGTCAGCGATGTCATGCACCTGTTCGACATCCGGCCCCGACACGCGCCAGGCAACCGGGAAGGGCGAGTACGGGCCAAACACCAGCTGCGTTACCCGCACGCGCGCTTCGGGGGCAAGGCCGTTGGCGACAGCTTCTCTCAGCCGGAGCTTAAGCGCCTCGCGCGACGTCTCGCTGTCCGTCAGGATCACGATTTTCGCAAAAGACGGGTCGGGCAGTTCAGGCGCCATCGCCAGATAAAAGCGGGGTGAACCCTGACCAATATAGGCCGTGACAATTTTGGCTTCAGGCTGCTGGCCCAGCCACGCTTCGATTTTTGCGGTGGCGGCGCTGGTTTGCTCAATCGAGGTACCGTAGGGCATCTGCACCTCAACCAGCACTTCCGGGCGATCGGAGGTCGGGAAGAATTGTTTTTTAACCAGCCCCATGCCGAGCACGGCCAGGATGAAAATGGCGACCACCAACCCGGCCACCCGCCATTTTCTGGCGATAACGCGGGCCAGCAGCCGGCGAAAACGGTTATAGCGAGGCGTGTTATAGATGGCGGCATGACCCCCTTCGACTTTCGGGATCGCCGGCAGGATCTTCACCCCAAGATAGGGCGTGAACACCACCGCGACAAACCACGAGGCAATCAGGGCGAGGCCGACGATCCAGAACATATTGCTGGTGTATTCCCCTGCGGTCGACTGGGCAAAACCATTCGGCATAAAGCCAATGGCCGTCACCAGGGTACCGGCCAGCATGGGCGCGGCGGTATGGCTCCAGGCGAAGGCCGAGGCTTTGATTCTGTCGTAACCTTCCTCCATTTTCACCACCATCATTTCGATGGCGATGATGGCATCATCAACCAGCAGGCCGAGGGCGAGGATCAGGGAGCCCAGCGTAACGCGGTCAAAGTTTATCCCCGCGGCTTCCATCACCACGAAAACGACAGCCAGCGTCAGCGGTACCGCCGCCGCAACGACAACACCCACGCGCCAGCCCATGCTGACAAAACACACCACCATGACCACAAGCAGGGCGACGAAGAATTTGATCATGAACTCATCGACCGACGAGCGAATATTCACGGACTGGTCGGTAACTTTGGTCAGGGACATGCCAAGCGGCAGGCTATCATTTATTTTTGCCGTTTCCGCATCCAGCGCTTTCCCCAGCGCCAGACCGTTCCAGCCTTCACGCATCACGATGCCCAGCAGAAGGGCGGGCTCATGCTGATTGCGTATCAGCATCGCCGGGGGATCTTCGTAGCCTCGCTCAACCGTTGCCACATCGGACAGCTTGAGCGTTTTGCCCTGAGCCACAAAAGGCGTATCGCGGATTTTCTGCAGTTCATCGAACGCGCCGTCCAGGCGGATAAAAATCTGCGCGCCTCGGGTCTCAATAGAGCCCGCTGCAGCTAACGCGTTCTGGCTGTTGAGGGCGTTGAAAATGTCCTGGGGTGAGAGCCCTATCGTCGCCAGACGGTCATGGGAGAAGGAGATGTAAATCCGCTCGGCCTGTTCGCCGATAATGTTCACTTTCTTCACGCCGGGAACGTGCAGGAGCTGCTGGCGCAGGCCTTCGGCATCGCGTACCAGCTGCCGCTGCGGTTCGCCTTTCGCTTTCAGGGCAAAGAGGGCAAAGGTGACATCCGAGAATTCGTCATTGATCATCGGGCCGATGACGCCCGCCGGAAGACGCTGAGATTCATCTCCAAGCTTCTTCCGCGCCTGATAGAACTCCTCCTGCACTTCGGCTGGCGGGGTCTTGTCCTGCAATGACAACGTGATAAACGCCATGCCGGGACGGGTATAGGTTTCGGTACGGTCATACCATTTGAGTTCCTGCAGGCGCTTTTCCAGCGGCTCGGCGACCTGATCCTGAATTTCCTGCGCGGTCGCGCCCGGCCAGACGGTTATCACCGTCATTTGCTTTACCGTGAAGGGCGGATCTTCCGCGCGCCCGAGCCCAAAGAAGGCGTAAATTCCGGCAATCGTGACCAGAACGATCAGAAACAGCGTGACGGAACGTTCGCGTACGGCCAGCGCCGACAGGTTAAAGCGGCTTCCGCTCATGGTGTGTTCTCCGCCAGGGCGGCATTGCGCTGCTTAGCAAGCCTGACGACCTCACCTTCGTGCAGAAGATGGGCGCCTAACGCAACAATCTTCTCACCGGGCTTCACGCCGCCCGTGACCTGCGCCGCATCTTCACCCACGCTCAGCACCCTGACGGGCGTCCATGCGACCTTTGCCGGCTGGGCGGAAATGCGCCAGACGCCGGGACCTTTTCCTGCATCATAGAGTGAGGCCAGCGGGACCTGCATGACCTGACCTTCCGCTTTATTGTCCTGAACGTTCAGCGTGACGGTCGCCCCCAGCGGCGCGTTCGCCAGCAGGCCATCCAGCACGTAGCGGGCTTCATAAGTGCGGGTCGCGGCATCGGCCGAATCAGACAGCAGGCGCAGCGTTGCGGTGACAGGATGTTTTTCATTGCCATACAGCGTGGCCTGCGCTTCGCTGCCGACGGCAGGGCGCAGCGTTTCCGGAAGCTGGACGAGCGCTTCACGCTGCCCGGCTCTGGCGAGCCTGATCGCCACCTGTCCGGCACTGACGACCTGGCCCGGCTCGGCGAGCGTCTCCATGACCACGCCGTCTGAATCCGCCAGCAGCACGGCATAGCCCGTGGCGTTTTGCGCCACGCTGGCCTGCGCCCGGGCGGCGCTGAGATCGGCCCTGGCCGTATCGGCCGCCGCTTTGATCTGGTCATACTCCGAGGCAGACACCGCGCCGGACGCCACAAGTCCACGATAGCGCGCCTCATCGCTGGAGGCTTTGCGCGCGCGCGCCTGAGCCGCATCCACCGCGCGCTGCTGCGCCTGAGCCTGTAACTTCAGGTCAACCGGATCCAGGCGCAGCAGGGGCTGGCCCTGTTTGACGGTCTGGCCCGTATCGACCAGCCGCTCAAGGATTTTTCCCTGAACCCTGAAACCTAAATCGCTTTGCGTTCTTGCGACCACCACGCCCGTGAAGGCGCGGGCGCTATTGTTCGCTAGCTCGACGGAGACGGATCTGACGAGCGGTGGCTTTGTGCGCGGATCGTCACTCGCGGAAATATCGCCGCACGCCACCAGGGCAAACGGCAGGAGACAAACGGCAACGCGGGCTGAAGTGAGCCTGATCATGGGAAACCTTTTTGACGTAACAGGACGGTATCCGCATTCTCTGACTAGTGACCAAAATTGTCAATGGTCACAAATTAGGGGGCCAGGCTTCTTAAAATCAGTGAAGAGAGAAGCACCGCCGCGGTGGGGGCCATTTCGAGGTTGTACTGAAGCTGAACGGGGTTAATGTAAGGGCACATCACCATGTAGACGGCACAGGTGACTTCATCCAGCGGCGTTTTTCTTTCAAACTCGCCGGCCTGCCTGCCTTCGATAATGATGCTCTCAATCAGCTTCATCAGGCTTTCGCTGTACTTTTGCGTGGAAGGCCACTGCTCCTGCGCGGCGACGGCGGCGATGTCGTATAGCTTACGGTCGTGGAAAAACAGCTCGCTTCCCGCCTCGGTGAGCGCTTTGAAAAGGCGGCGTAATTTTTCGCTTGCCGACGGCGCACCCTCGATGGCGGAAAGCACTGCCGCCATGATCAGCTCCAGGCGGTTAGCGCAGATCACCTCGCCGATAGCCTGTTTGGAATCGAAAAACTTATAAATGTAGGACTTTGAAAAACCAATGGATTTAGCCAGTTCGGCAACGGTGGTTTTTTCATAGCCGTAGTGGCCGAAGTGCTCAAAAGCCGCTTCGACGATTTGCTCTCTGACAGCGTGGTCAAGGGGACCACGTGATGATGGGGGATTCATATTTTTAGTCATTATTTAAGCTTAGCGTGACAGGCTACGATTAACAACGAGTGACCATTTTGAGATTTGGTTACCGTCATTCATCATGCGCCGTTCAGACGGGACGATCAACCAGGTGCGGTAAGTGTATCACTGTTTTTCGTGCACTATGGCATCTATCTGCCTGCGATAAGCGTGGATTTCAGCGCAACTCCCTTGCGCTGAACGGAGCCGTTTTTGCTCAGGCCGAGCGCGGACGCAATATTTTTTCAACGATAAGCACCAGACGCCTGCGCGTCACGAACCGGTGTAGCTGCCCCAGAAGCCAGTTACCGCATCCGGTAATCAGGTAGTTACGGTTACTCTCCACGGCCTTCAACGCCAGGGTGACCACCTTGTCAGCGGGCATTCGTTTACCGACCGAGGCTTCCTCAGCATTCACCACATCAAAAAAGGCCGTATCCGTTGCGCCGGGGCAAAGCGCCAGGACGCGGATGCCCTTTGAGCGATACTCTCCCCACAACGCGTTCGAAAACGAGAGCAGGAAGGCTTTGGTTGCGCCATAAATCGCCATATAGGGATCCGGCTGCATCGCGGCCGTTGAGGCAACGTTAATAATTACCCCGGAGCCCTGCTGCAGCATTCCCGGCAGCAAGGCGTGAGTCAGCTCCACGGGGGCCATGCAGTTTACGTTTATCTCATCACGCTGCCTGTCGATGGACAGCTTTTCGAATGGCCCGTAGGTGGCGAAGCCGGCGCAATTGATCAGAATGTCGGGGACACGTCTTAAGGTTTCAAGCCGTTCCACAATGTGGGGAATGGCTTCCGGCTTCACTAAATCCTGCACGATAATCGTGATGGAGACGCCGTGCTTTCTGACTAACTCTACGGCAAGCGCCTGCAGCTTTGGCTCGCTGCGGGCGACCAGGATCAAGGCCACGCCGCGGGCGGCGAGCTGCCGGGCAAAATCACGGCCTATGCCCGACGACGCTCCGGTAATCAGCGCTGTTTTACCTGTATAATCAAAAGAATTCATATGTTTAATCCCGTTTCCCTAATGTATGCTGCACAGCATAAACCGTGCACTTAGGTACACGGTCAAGCGTGATTTTTACAAGGTGAGGGCGACGCGATGCGAATTGGTGAACTGTGTGCGAAAACGGGATTGTCGAAAGAGACGGTGCGTTACTATGAGCGACAGGGGCTGTTAGAGAATATCCCGCAGCCCAATCGCAGCAATAACTATAAAGTCTATTCCGCCGTCGATTTACAGCGTTTAAACATGATCAAGCATGCCAAAATGCTGGGTTTTACCTTAGCTGAAATTTCAGAGGTTTTGGCTGTCTGGGTTGACGACAAATTTACCGCTGAGCAAAAACAGGCTTCACTGCGCCGCAAGCTGCAGCAGCTTGAAGAGAAAGAAGCGGCGTTAATTGAACTCAGAGCCAGGTTGAAAAACGCCCTTAATAAGGTCGGCCAGCCTTGTGTCGACACGTTTTGAACGCCGGGTGAGAGGAGGCCGCAAAACCGATGCGGCCTTATCTGTCAGGCAGCCAGTTCAGGCATCTGCTCCTTCACGAAATTCAATACTTTCCTCGCGTCGAGAGAGGCATAGGGCAGGCTCTCAATAATGGCGATTGAACGCGTATTGCCCACCGTTTCTTTTATCTCATCGAGTTTGTACTGAATGTGCGGCGCGATGAGGAAACCATCGAAAGCGGGAGCGACGCTGGCGAAGTTATCCAGCCCAACAGCGCTAATCATCAGCGGATAGCCTTCGCGTTCTGCCAGAGACTGCATTTTTTTGGCGAGAGAGTTTGCGGTATTACCAAACAAACAACAGATCAGAAGCTTTTTCATATTTTGTACCTCCTGAAAACCGCACACAGAGTAGTCCTGAGGTTGTCACCGAAATGCGCGCCATCTCTTATTTTGGCGAGAAATTAACCGCAGATGCCTGACGCGATTTAATTTTACTGTTTTTTTAGCCAGTCGAGAAAAAACTGGCTAAACGCCGTGACCTGAAGCGGCTGCAGTTTGCGCTGGGGGTAAACAAGCTGCAGGCCGACATCTTTGCGATCGTATCGGCTAAAGCCGGTGAAGCTGTCGGCAAACAGTACCGTGAGCCTTCCGGTTTCAACATCGTCTTTGACGTCCCACCACGATTTCCCCGCGATGCCAGCCCCGCTGAGAGCCCACTGACGAAGCAAAGCCCCGTCGTCGCACACCATGGCTGGCTCTACGCGAACGACGCTTTCATCGCCATCTTTTTCAAAGCGCCATTCGTTCATCACCACACCCTGAGACTCAAGCGCCAGGCACCGGTGCTGAGCTAAATCGGCAAACGTGGCGGGGATGCCGCGTTCGTTAAGATACTCCCTGGAGGCGACCAGCACCCGATGGTTCGGGCGGATATTTCTGACGACAAGGCTGCTGTCCGGCAGGTTGCCGAAACGCACGCTCATATCCAGCCGGTTAGCGACCAGGTCCTCAACGTGTTCTCTTAGCGAGATGAAAAATTTAACGTCGGGATGGCGTCGGGAGAATTCCACGACGGCGGGGCAGAGATACTGTCTGCCAAAGTCCGAGGGCGCAGAAAGGCGAATGTTGCCGCTGAGCACGCCTTCCTTTTGCGTCAGTAACGACTCGGCGTGATGCACTTCTTCCAGCACGCGCAGCGCGGCATGGTAAAACTCTTCCCCGGCGCGGGTCAGCGCGATCGATCGCGTTGAGCGGTGAAACAGGCGCGTCTGGTAACGCTCCTCAATCGCCTTCAGCCTGGCCGTCATGGTGGCGGGAGAAAGCGACAGGCGTCGCCCGGCGGCAGAAAGACCGCCAGCCTCGGCAACTTCCACCAGTAACGCCATGTCTTCGAGTTTACCCATTATTCATATATTCCGAAAAGTGCATCTGATTTTAGCGTAATTATCAAAATAAGATGCCGACTGTAAAGTGATTTCATCCAAACCATAAGGGATGAAAACATGCAACGTACCTCACTTTTTGAACGCTACAGGCTGGGTCAGCAAGACCTGAAAAACCGTATCGTCATGGCGCCGATGACTCGCGCGCGCTCCCTGCAGCCGGGAAATATTCCCTCGGCGCTGATGGCGGAGTATTACCGGCAGCGGGCCAGCGCCGGATTAATCATCACGGAAGCCACCCAGATTTCGCCTCAGGGCCAGGGATACTCCTGGACGCCCGGCATCCATTCACCTGAGCAGGTTTCAGGATGGCAGCTCACCACGGGCGCCGTGCATCAGGCGGGCGGGGTGATTTTTTCGCAGCTCTGGCACGTCGGGCGAATGTCGCACGCCAGCTTTCATAAGGATGGTCAGCCGGTCGCCCCGTCAGCACTGGCGCCGGACGCGCAGGTGTGGGTGGTGAATGAAAAAGGCGAAGGCCAAATGGTTGACTGCCCACAGCCGAGAACCCTCTCGCGCAAGGACATTCACAGCATCATCGCGGACTATCGTCAGGCGGCACTGAATGCCGTTCAGGCCGGGTTTGACGGCGTGGAGGTTCACGGCGGAAACGGCTATCTGATCGACCAGTTTCTTCGTCAAACCTCCAACAAACGCACGGACGAGTACGGCGGCACGCTGGCGAACCGGATCCGCTTTGCTCAGGAGGTGTTAAGCGCCATTGCCGAGGCCATTGGCAGCGAGCGTACGGGCATTCGCCTTTCCCCGTTTATTACCCAGCGCGGGATGAACGATCCGCAGGTGACGGAAGCCATACTCGCTCTCGCGGCCTGGTGTGAACAAGAAGGGATTGCGTTCATCCACCTGGCGGAGGCCGACTGGGACGATGCGCCGCAGGTGCCTGAGCCGTTCCGACAATCGCTACGCGAGACATTTAGCGGAACCCTTATCGTCGCGGGGAACTATGACCTTCAAAAAGCGGAAAAGATCCTTGCTGCCGGCTATGCCGATTTGATTGCCTTCGGACGGACGTTTATTGCCAACCCGGATTTACCCCACCGGCTGGCGCACCAGCTGCCTCTGGCCCAGGTGCGCGACCCCGCCACGCTGTTTGGCGGCACCGCCACGGGATATACCGATTACCCCATTTACACCCTGCAGGAGAAAACGTTATGACCCGTAAGACCTTAATTATCGGCGGCGCTTCCGGCATCGGTTTCGCCGTAGGCAGCCTGCTTGCCGGGCGCGGCGAGGACATTATTCTTGCGGGCCGCGACGGCGCGAAGCTGGACGCTGCGCGGCAACGGCTGAGCGCCCACGCCGCGTCTGTTCATACCCTCGTGCTGGATATCAGCCGTGAGGCAGAGTTGGTTGCACTCGGTGAAACGCTGGGTGAGGTCAATAATATCGTCGTTACGGCGGGTTCACAGGCTCCGGGAGGGCTTCTTTCCGGGCTGGATCTCCGCGCGGCAAGGCTGGCCTTTGATACAAAATTCTGGGGAAGCATCAATGTCGCCCGCTATCTCAGCGGGAACATCGCGCCCGGTGGTACGCTGACGTTCACCAGCGGGTTCGTGGCGCGACGCACCGTGGCGGGCGCCATTGTTAAAACGACGATGAATGCCGCCATCGAGGCCGCGACAAAAGTGCTGGCGAAAGAGCTTTCACCGCTGCGCGTCAACGTCGTGAGTCCGGGGCTGACCGACACGGAAGCGTACGCGGGCATGGACGCCGCCGCGCGGAAAAAAATGCTCGCTGGCGCGGCGGAAACCCTGCCAGCCAAAGCCTGGGGAAGGGCGGAGGATATCGCGCAAGGGTATCTTTTCGCCATTGATAATCCCTTTGTTACGGGGTCGGTCATTGATATTGAGGGCGGGGCGTTAATTAACTGACCCTCTCTGATTTGAACCGCAGGAAATCGTCTGCGGGTAATGTAATACTCTATTGAGAGATATCATGAAATATTCTACGTATTTTCATTCTGCTGTAGCGATGGTTATTTTTGCAGGTCTGTCGGGCAATGCGATTTCCGCGCAGGGGGAATGGCTGCAGCCAAAACAGCTTATTGCAGACAACAGCCTTCCGCAGGCGAAATTAAAGGTGAATGAAGCCGTTGCCAGAGAATATGCTTCATTCTGGAACACGGGTAATGAAACCCTGGCGCGTGATGCCCTGGCGGCAGGTTTTATTGATAAAACGCCTCCGAAAGGGCGTAGGCAGGGGCCGGAAGGCGCTATTTTAGCGTCCCGCGCGTTTCGCGCAGCCGTGCCTGATTTGCGCTGTGACGTTGAGCAAATGATTATTTCAGGCGATCGCGTGGTTTCGCATTTACATTTTCACGGCACATTCACCGGAACATTTGGCAAGCTGAAAGGACAGGGGCAGAAAATAGATTTCATCGCCACGGATCTTTATAAGATTGCTGACGGTAAAATTGTGGCTAACTGGCATATTGAGGACAACCTGACGCTGATGAAACAGCTGGGCGCCCTGTAAATTCACCACTCCGGGGCGGCCCGGAGTGATGCGAAAATCCTATAAGCCAAGATCGCTCAGCGAAGGGTGATCGTCCGGACGTCTGCCCAGCGGCCAGTGGAACAGACGCTCAGAGGCTTTGATTGGCATATCGTTTACGCAGGCAAAGCGGCGCTTCATCAGTCCGTCCGGCTCAAACTCCCAGTTTTCATTGCCGTAAGAGCGGAACCAGTTGCCGGAATCATCATGCCATTCATAGGCATAGCGCACCGCGATCCGGTTCTCCGTAAATGCCCAGAGCTCTTTAATCAGACGATAGTCCAGCTCTTTTTTCCATTTCCGCTCCAGAAACGCCCGGGCTTCTTCACGGTTAGTGGCGAACTCAGCGCGGTTGCGCCATTGGGTATCCAGCGTATAGGCGAGCGCGACTTTCGCCGGGTCGCGGCTGTTCCAGCCATCTTCTGCCAGTCTGACTTTTTCGATGGCGCTTTCACGAGTGAAGGGCGGTAAAGGAGGACGTGTGTTCATTGCGATTACCTCAGTGTTATATTATGTAGACAGACCTGTCTACTTGCGTTAATCTATGCCTGTAAAATAACGCTGTCAACATTCTTTTTGAGGCTACCCAAAAGTGAAAACAGAACCTGCAGGCAACGATACAAAAATCAGCGTCAGAGATAAGATATTACTCACGGCGCACGACCTGTTTTATTCCACGGGCTTCAGGGCGACGGGGGTGGATACGCTGATTAAAGCGTCTAAAGTGACCAAGGTGACTTTCTATCGCCATTTTCCGAGTAAGAGCTTGCTTATTCTCGCCTATTTGCACTATCGGCATGAAATATGGATTAACTGGTTTGAAACCACCCTGCGTCGACATCTCGATGAAGGCGAAATACCTGCTGATGCGATATCTGCAACGCTTTACGAATGGTTTATTTCACCCGAGTTCCACGGCTGCGCGTTTATTAACGCCAGCGCAGAGGCGAAATCGGAAGATATTGAAAGCGAAATTAAAGAGATATGCCGCAGTCATAAGTCAGAAACAAAGAAAATTATTGCCTTGCTGACGAAGAGTGCTGATGAGCGCGTCGTCAATGAAATCATGCTGCTCATTGACGGCGCAATTATTCATGCACAGATGGGCATGGATACGGATGATGTCGTCACTTCGTTGAAGAGGGCATTAGCCGCAGCGTTATCAGTGGGCAAATAATGTTTACACCTGTGACGACTGACAAACGTCCACAACGCAACAACACTTAGCGTTGAATAACCTTCACACCGGGAATGAGCAAATGGCCTATAACCGTACTTTCGCCCTCGATATAAGCTGGAAAACGCTGCTGAAAGACGCGGGGCTTGAGCCAGAACGCATTCTCCGCAGGGCAGGATTACCTGACGATCCCTTTTTGCAAAAAACGCGCGGACTCGATACGGATGAATACATCCGCTTCTGGAACGCGCTGGAGGCCGAAACGAACGATCCCGCCTTTCCCGTACCACTTATTGAATCGATCTCTGCGGATATATTTGATCCGCCACTTTTTGCCGCACTCTGTAGTAGCAATATGATGCAGGCTGTCCAGCGTCTGGCCAGATATAAACAGCTTATTGCCCCCATGGTTCTGGAGACAACGGTCGACCAAAACGGCAACCTTACCGTTTCACCGCGCTGGCTTTTTGCGACGGATCTCCCGGTGTTTCTGCAGGTGGCAGAGTTGGGTTTCCTGCTCAAGCTTCTGCGGCTGGGAAGCCGCGAACGGGTTAACCCCTTACGGATCTGCGTTTCTGCGCTACCCTCAGCGGTTCAGAACAGCCACTTTTCTCGTTTCTTTGGTACTGACGTGCAATACGGAGAACAGCCCGCCATCAGCTTTTCCGCAGCCGATGCGCTTCGGCCCTTTTTAACGGTAAATGAGGGGATGTGGCAGGTATTTGAACCGGAACTGCAGCGTCGTCTCGGTCAGTTAAATGACACGGCCTCGACCGCCGAGCGCGTGCGTTCGGTACTCCTGGAACTTATTCCCGGTAACGAAGCGACAATTGAAAAAGCGGCGGAGCGCCTGGGAATGAGCAAACGCACACTCCAGCGCAGGCTTGAGCAGGAAGGGGATAATTTTCGTAACCTCGTCAACGCCTGTCGTAAACACCTGGCCCGTCATTATCTTCTCAATACGCGCCTGTCCGGGTATGAGATCGCATTTTTGCTGGGGTTCGAAGATCCTAACTCATTCTATCGCGCATTTATGGCCTGGACGGGCCAGACCCCTGAAGCGGCCAGGATGGCCATGCGTCATGAGTAAACACGGGCGTATTTATCGCTCTGATGGCGCAATTTGCGAGTCATGTGGCGCGATGCGCTAGTTAACGTTGGGCCGAAGGAGGGCAAACTAACGACAGTCTACTCACCGAGGTATTTATGTTTACTCAGGACAAGAAAACCGCGCTGGTCACCGGTGCATCGTCAGGTATGGGCAAAGTCATCGCCCGTCGTCTTATTCAGGATGGCTATCAGGTTTATGCCGCTGCCCGTAGCGTTGAGAAAATGAACGATCTCGCCCAGCTTGGCGCGCGCCCTCTGCGGATAGATATCTCACGTGATGAAGACATTTTGGCTGCAGTGGATACCATCGTGTCGCAGACGGGTGGGGTTGACGTCCTGGTCAACAATGCGGGTTTTGGGCTTTATGGACCGGTAGAAGAGATCGGTATTGATGAAGCTCGCTATCAGTTTGAGGTTAACGTGTTTGGCGCAGCCCGCCTTACGCAGCTGCTGCTCCCGGCCATGCGCGCCAGACGCAGTGGTTACATTATTAACATCACTTCTATAGGAGGGAAGATTTACACCCCTCTGGGAGCCTGGTACCACGCAACGAAACATGCGCTCGAAGGATGGTCTGACTGTCTGCGTCTTGAAGTGGCTGAATTTGGCATTAAGGTTGTGATTGTTGAACCGGGTTTAATCGAGACTGGCTTTGGTGATGTGGTCAGCGGCAATTTTGTCAAACGTTCAGCAAGTGGCCCTTACGGTCATCTGGTAGCGAACGTGGCTAACTCGGTCAAAAATGCTTATGGAAATGGCAGAGGCAGCGACCCGAAAGTGATTGCGGACGTGGTTGCCCGCGCGGTTAAAAGCCCGCATCCGCGTACACGCTATGCAGCCGGCAAGTATGCCAGGATGCTCATCGGCATGCGCGTCTGGTTGGGTGACCGTCTGTTCGATCGCATTATTCTTAGCCAGACCCGATGACCCGAGCGCCGAGGATTAAAAACCCTCGGCTCCGCATGTGCCGCTACACAACGCTGTAAACACCCGCTCCCCAGTACCCCTTACCCGTACGAGTCTGTTCTTTCCAGCCTGATGCGATCAGTTCCTTTGCAATAAACCGGTTGATGATCCCATGCCCCATGAGCAAGACGGGGCCATCGGAGCCCTTAGCCGCCGTCACGAGGATCTCAGCCGCCTTAGCGGCACGTTTTTTAGCGATGCTTACGCACTCTGCCTCGCCAGACAGGCCGCAGAGCCAAAGAACGCGAAACAGCGCCACCCAGTAAAAAGGCGAGAGCCGTAACCCGGGGATACGAAATACCGGCAGTTCCGCTTCCCGAAAAACCTCATCAATTAAGCCCGGTTCACACCCCAGCGTTTTCAACGATGAGAGGGCTCGCGGGAGAGGGCTGCTGAGAAACGTGAGCGCGCGGTACGCGAGGATTTGAGCCATTTCAGGCGGCCTGTCGCTGCCCGTTGAAGAGCGGTTATAGCTCTCGATCCACTCCGCCATTTCCCTGTAGGACACTTTTGGCTCACCTCTGTGCTGAGGTTCTCCATGCCGCATCAAAATAATTTCCATATGTTTTTTATCATCCATCCTCCCTTCATCAGAGGCAGAGTAGCGCGATCGGATGAGGTTTTTCACCCACCCGATTTGGTGTGTCTGAACCTGGAGCGGACTTAGCAGACTTATCAGTCTGTGAAATATTTTCATGCGCGCGTATTCTGTGGGAATGCGCTGAGCATAACCATTTAGGCTAAAGGAAACGAAAAATGAGAACACAGAAGCGATGCCTCGGCTGCGTGGCTATTGTGGTTGATGACTACGATCGCGCCATTGAATACTACACAGATAAGCTGGGTTTTACCCTCGTAGAGGATACGCCTCAACCGGGTAAACGCTGGGTGGTCGTCTCACCCAACCCGGAAAGTAACTGCAACATTTTGCTGGCTCGCGCTTCTAACGAGAGGCAGGAAAGCTTTATCGGCAATCAATGCGGCGGCAGAGTTTTCCTCTTCCTCCAGACGGACGATTTTTGGCGCGATTACCGTGCCATGAAAGACAAGGGCGTCCATTTCTGCGAAGAGCCTCGTGAGGAAGAGTACGGTACGGTAGTGGTGTTTGAAGATATTTACGGCAACCGCTGGGATCTCTACCAAAATGCCCAACGCGGGTGATTACCAGGGAGACTTTCCATGACGCTTCGAATTCGACAGGCCACCGGGGCCGATTCAACGCTCTTAAGCGAACTTGGATACCGCATTTACCCCGCCCATTTTCAGCATCTGTGGGTGTCAGAGGCAGAGATGAAGGACTTTCTGCACGGCGAGTACGCGCTTTCCGTACTTGGACAGAGCCTGAAAGATAACGCTGTTTCCTGGTATGTTGCCGAGACCGATCGGCCAGTGGGATTCATGAAAGTGACCTGGGAAGCCCTGCTCCCGGAAACGGACATGAAGGGCGTTCTCCTCAACAAGCTCTACCTCGATCCCGCCGAGACCGGCAAGAACTATGGCCAGGTGATGTTCAACAGCATCACCGACATGGCCCGGAGCAGGGGAAAAGACTATCTCTGGCTGGAAGTGCTTGAGCAGAACGCGGGAGCGTACCGGTTCTACCAGAAGCAGGGCATGCTCTGCGTTAAGAACGTCCTTTTCGAAACCGCATCACAGCAGAGCATAATTAGGATTATGGGGATGTCTCTTTAGGGCGAGAGCTCTCGTCGCGCTGTGCCAGCGATAGCGCGCTGGCGCTGGCGGGATCGAACAGCGAGAGGCTCTCAATCTGATTGAGTAAAATCACCTTCCGGAATGACATGGCGCTGCGGGGTTCGGAGTCGAGCGTGATGTCATGCTCCGCATACCACTTGCTGTAGTTATTCTCGATTCGAAAGTTCATCGTCTTCGCATCTCTGTACCCGCTTAACATCGGGATCAGCACGATATTGGCCGTTTTTTCATATTCCAGCGTCGCGGTGTGGATCATGCCGACGTAAATCCGCCTCGACCGCAGCGTAACCTGCGCCAGTTCCCCTTGCTCCATACACTGATACAGCAGCTGTTCAATACCGCTCGACTGCGCCAGACGTTTGTAGAGCTTTTTCCGGCTTTCGCCGTCCAGCCTGGCGCTGCCTGCCCAGTTAGAGCGGTAGAGGCAAAACAGGATGGCAAACGCCAGCATCACGACCACCGGCGCCTGAATGCCTAAAAAGCTCCAGTTCATAAAGTCGATTTGCCAGTCGGTATATTTCGGCGAGGCAAAGTGAAAAGCGTTGTTGGCTGCAGAAAGAGCGAGCAGGAGCAGCCAGAGCAGACCGGTGGCAATCACGCCCTGCAGAACGAAAATACAGCCGTACAGCGCCACAAGAAAATAGACGTCCCAGCCAAAGGAGCGCTTGATTTTAAAGCGTGTTGAGAGATCGCGGCTGGTGTACCAGTACCCGCATACCATCAGCACCATAAATATCGCCGTTCCCATGTCAGGCCCTCTTCAGCATGTTGACGTGACGCAGAAAATCCTGCCGCACCTCGTTGCTTTTGTAGTTCACCGAGGCGTTCCCATCCTGGTCGATAATGATGCGGTCGCCATCTTCGACGGCTTCTATGATTTCCTGCTGGCTCATCACCTGCAGTAAGGATTCCGGGCTTGAGAATAGGGAGAGAAAGAAACGTTTCATGCAGGCATCCTTATGAATAAAAAGGATAAGCCTGGAAGAAGACCGGCGAGTTTGCCTTAAGGAAATCCTGAAAGTTAAAGTCGGGTGGCGGCCACTCCTTACCCGGTCTACAAAACTCACTTTTTTAATTTTATTAAGTTATTGATATATAGTTAAAATAAAAAATAAACCATCACAAACTTGGACAAATAACGTTAATTGTGTAAGTTATAATTATGCGATTACGCCACGTTGTTTACAGCCAGGATGTGACCCATGAGCACTTTGCCCTCTGTCGTGAGTCGGTTTGTTGAGTACTACGCCGCACTGGATAGCCAGCCGCCGTCCGCGCTGGTGGGGCTTTACCATTCGAATGCCACGCTTATCGATCCGTTTGGCGAGCATGACGGGATTTTCGCGCTTCAGCGCTATTTCACCCATCTGCTGGCCAACGTCGAGCATTGCCGTTTTACCATCGATACGCCGCTGTGCAGCGGAAACCGGTTTGCTGTGACCTGGGTAATGCACTGGTCGCATCCGCGCATTGCCGGGGGAGAGCCGCTCGAACTGCCGGGGTGTTCGGTGGTGAACACGGAAAACGATCTCATCACGCACCAGCGCGACTACTACGATGCGGGAGAGATGATCTACGAACACCTTCCTCTGCTGGGCTGGGCGGTACGCGGCGTGAAGCGGAGGGTCAAATCATGAAAACGGTACTGATCACCGGCGCAAGCTCGGGCATTGGCGCCGGGCTGGCGAAATCCTTTGCCGCAGACGGCTACCACGTGATTGCCTGCGGACGCGATCCGGCGCGTCTCGAAGCGCTGCATCAGACCTGCCCCAATCTCACCGTTCGCCTGTTCGATATGACAGACAGGGACGCCTGTCGCCAGGCGCTGACCGGCAGCTACGCCGATCTGATTATTCTCTGCGCCGGTACCTGCGAATATCTCGATGGAGGCGTGGTGGATGCGGCGCTGGTGGAGCGGGTTATGGCGACAAATTTCCTCGGCCCGGTGAACTGTCTTGACGCGCTGCAGCCCCAGCTGACGGCTGGCAACCGCGTAGTGCTGGTGAGTTCCATGGCCCACTGGCTACCTTTCCCACGGGCAGAGGCCTACGGCGCGTCCAAAGCGGCCCTGAGCTGGTTTGCCGAGAGTTTGCGCCTGGACTGGGAGCCAAAAGGAATTGCCGTCACGGTGGTCTCGCCGGGCTTTGTTGATACGCCGCTGACGCGCAAAAACGATTTTGCCATGCCGGGCAGGGTGAGCGTCGACGAGGCGGTCAAGGCGATCCGTACCGGGCTGGCGGCAGGGAAAATGCATATCGCGTTTCCTGACGGGTTTGGCTTTATTTTGCGGTTGCTCTCCGGGCTGCCTGCGTTTCTTCAGCGCGCGCTGCTGCGCAGGATGGTGCGTTCATGAACATTGCGATTATCGGCAGCGGCATCGCCGGGCTGACCTGCGCCTGGCGCCTGGCTGGGCACCATCAGGTGACCCTGTTTGAAGCGGGCGCCACGCCCGGCGGCCATACCGCAACGGTTGACGTCCCGACGCCACAGGGCACCTACGCGATCGATACCGGGTTTATCGTTTACAACGATCGCACCTATCCGCGCTTTATGGGCCTCCTCAGCGAGCTGGGCATCAGTGGACAAAAAACGCAGATGAGCTTTTCGGTGCACAACCCGGCGACGGGGCTGGAGTACAACGGACACACCCTGACGTCGCTGTTTGCCCAGCGCCGAAACCTGGTGAATCCGGCATTCTGGCGGCTGCTCGGGGAGATCGTCCGCTTCAATCGTCTGGCGAAACAGGCGCTGGACGGGGAGGTGGACCCGAACGCCACGCTGCAAACGTTTCTGGAACAGCACGGCTTCACGCCGTTTTTTGCGCGCCACTACATTCTGCCGATGGGGGCCGCCATCTGGTCCTCGTCGCTGCAGGAGATGAAGCGTTTCCCGCTGCCGCTTTTCTTACGTTTCTTCCAGAACCACGGGCTGCTGGATATCACCCAGCGCCCGCAGTGGTACGTGGTGCCGGGCGGCTCGCGGGAGTATATCCGCGCCATGCTCGACAAGCTGGGCGACCGTCTGAATCTGCATCTCAATTCTCCGGTGCAGCGGGTGAGCCGCCACGAGCACGGGGTTACGCTTCAGCTTGAAAACGGCAGCCATACCTTCGATCGGGTGATTTTTGCCTGCCACTCCGCCAGCGCTCTGGCGATGCTTGATGACCCGACGCCCGCAGAGCGCGAGGTGCTGGGCGATATCGGCTGGCAGCGCAACGAGGTCGTTTTACACAGCGATCCGCGCTGGCTGCCGGAGCGGCGGCGCGCGTGGGCCAGCTGGAACTACCGCCTGAGCGCTCACGAGCAGGCCAGCGCCTGCGTCACCTACAACATGAACATCCTGCAGGGGCTGCCTGCGGGCAGTCCGCTATTCTGCGTCACCCTCAACCCGGACGCGCCGGTGGATGAACGCTTCGTTCTGCAACGCTTTGTCTATGAACATCCGCTGTTTAACCCGCAAAGCTGGCGGGCGCAGGCGCGGCGCGGCGAGATCAACGGTCATAACCGGAGCTGGTACTGCGGTGCCTGGTGGTACAACGGCTTTCATGAAGATGGCGTGCGCAGCGCGCTGGACGTGGTCAACGCGATAGCGGCCGGAGAGGGGAACTGAGATGAACAGCTGCCTCTACCACGGCGTATTACGCCACCGCCGCCTTCAGCCGAAAACCCATGAATTCAGCTACAGCGTCTTTATGGCCTGGCTGGATCTCGATGAACTGCCGCTGCTGCCGTCAGTCGGCGTGCGGCGCAATCGCTTTGCCGGCGCATCGTTCCACGACGCTGACTATCCGCTCGGCACGCCGCTTAAAGAGAACGTGCTCAGCAGGCTGGAGAGCCTGACCGGGGAACGTCCGGACGGGCGGGTGATGCTCCTGACGCAGCTGCGCTATTTCGGCTTTCATTTCAATCCGGTCAACTTTTACTACTGCTACGACGGGAAGGGAACGCTGCGCTGGGTGCTGGCGGAGGTCCGCAACACGCCGTGGAATGAACGTCATTACTATGCCGTCAACGGACAGGATGCGCAGCCGACGGAAAAAGCGTTTCACGTTTCCCCCTTCAACCCGATGGACATGATCTACCACTGGCGCTTTAACGACCCGGATAACACGCTGCATATGCACATTGAAAATCATCAGGAAGCGAAGGTTTTTGACGCCACGCTGGCGCTGCGCCGGGAGCCTTTGACGCGCTCCGCGCTGCGCTCGCTGTTGCTGCGCATTCCGCTCATGACCCTGAAAACCGTTTTTGCCATTTACTGGCAGGCGCTGCGCCTGTGGCTCAAGCGCGTGCCGCTGTATAACCATCCCGTCAGCAGGAGTGAACGCTCATGACCGATCCCGTCTTTGCGTTAGAACCCGATATTCCGCGCAACGTCCGCATCGCGCGATGGCTGCTGTTTCGTCTGTTAAGCGGTATCCGCGGCGGCTCGCTCACGCTGCGTGAAGGGGCGCAGACCTTTCATTTTGGCGAGACATCCTCCGCGCTGCACGCCGACGTGCAGATCCTCACGCCCGGCGTCTACTGGCGCGTGTTAACAGGCGGGAGCCTTGCTGCGGCAGAAGCCTGGATGGACGGCGAATGGGAAACTGCGCACCTTACGCCGCTTCTGGAGCTGCTCGCGCTCAACGGCGAGGTGCTTGGCCGTCTGGAAAACGGGTTCCGTCTGCTCGGCAGGCCGCTGGAGCGGATACGCCACTGGACCCGGCGTAACTCCCGCATGCAAGCGCGCGAAAATATTGCCGCCCATTACGATCTGGGCAATACCTTTTATGCCCATTTTCTGGATAAGGAGCTGCTCTATTCCAGCGCGCTGTTTACTGGTGACGAGCAGGATCTCACGGCGGCTCAGCGGGCCAAAATGGCACGGCTGTGTGATCAGCTGGCGCTAAACCCGGGTGACCACCTGCTGGAAATAGGCACCGGCTGGGGCGCGATGGCGGAATACGCGGCGCGTCATTACGGCTGTCGGGTAACGACCACCACGCTGTCGCAGGAGCAATATAGCTGGGCGACCGAGCGGATCGCCCGCGCCGGGTTGCAGGATCGCGTTGAGGTACTGCTCTGCGACTATCGCGACCTCACCGGACAGTACGACAAGCTGGTCTCAATTGAGATGATTGAAGCCGTCGGGCAACGCTATCTGCCCACGTTTTTCCGCACCTGCCAGGCGCGGCTGCGCCCCGGAGGACGGATGGCGATTCAGGCCATTACCATTCAGGACCAGCGCTATCGCGACTACAGCAAAAGCGTCGATTTTATCCAGCGCTACATTTTTCCCGGCGGCTTCCTGCCGAGCATTACCGCGATGAACGAGCTGATGACGCGCCACACCGATTTCGTGGTGCGCAATCTTTTCGACATGGGCCCCGACTACGCCCGCACGCTGGCCCACTGGCGGCAGCGCTTTGTCCACGCCTGGCAGGAGATTGAAAAGCTCGGCTTCGATGAACGGTTCCGCCGCATGTGGCTGTACTACTTTGGCTACTGTGAGGCCGGGTTTAACGCTCGCACCATCAGCGTGGTGCAGCTGACCGCCGAGCGCGTATGAGACGTTACCTTCAGGTCTTCCTGCTCGCCGTCGCGTTCGATCTCTACTGGGCGCTGGTGGTGCTCTTTCGCGAACAGGGCCTGATTATCTGGCTCGCGCTGGCGATCCTGGCGTGCCTGCTCTTGCCGCCTGCTTACCGGTTTTACGCCATTGGGCTGGCCGCGGCGGGCAGTCTGCTGGACGCACTCTGGGCCCTGACCGGGCTGATTGCCTTTACGGGCGAGTCCCTGATGCCGTTATGGATGGTGGCACTGTGGCTGATGTTTGCCACGGTCTGGACGCAGCTGACGCGCACCACCACGCTACCCGGCTGGCTGCTGACCCTGCTGGCCGCCGTGGGCGGGCCGGTGGCCTACCTGTTCGGAGAGCGGCTGGGGGGCATCACGTTTCTGGAACCGACCTTTATCGTCGTCAGCTGGATGGCGCCGGGCTGGCTGGTGTTGATGCTGTTTTTCCACCTGCTGATGGGGAGACAAAAATGAGATCTGTGGTTTTGCTGCTTTGGCTGACGCTGGTTGTTCCGGTTGCGCAGGCCGCCGACTGGCTTGCCTGGCGGAAGGTGGGTGACGCCACGCTCACCTGGGGACCTTTCACCGTCTACACCTCCCAGCTGCGCACCCCGGACGGCCGTTACAGCCGGGACCAGGATCAGGCGCTCATTATTACCTATGCGCGGGACATCGATCGCGATGAACTGGTTGAGGCGACCCGCGACCAGTGGCAGGCGCAGGGGATACTGGCCCAGGAACCGCAAAGCGAAGCCTGGCTGCGGATGCTCCGGTCCCTTTGGCCGGATGTCCGCCCGGGCTCACAGCTGGCGTTTGTTCTCAACGAAAAGCAGGGGCAGTTCTGGTATCGCGCGTCAGCGGCGCAAACATCCTTTATTCCACTCGGACCGCGCCAGTCGGAAGCGTTCAGCACCCGTTTTCTGGCCATCTGGCTCGATCCCCGCACGCAATATCCTGAGCTGCGTCAGCAGTTAATCGGAGGCCAAAAATGAAACGTATCCTGATGATGGCGCTGGCATTCACAATGCTGCTGGCGGGCTGTAGCACTGAGGTGGCCGAGTATCGCCAGCAGCAGCCGCGGCTTGATATCTTTCACTACTTCCAGGGCAAAACCGAAGCGTGGGGGATGGTGCAGGATCGCAGCGGCAAGCAGATCCGCCGTTTCCACGTTGAGATTGCCGGAGACGTTATCGGCGATACGCTGACGCTGAATGAGCACTTCGTCTACGACGATGGCGAGAAGCAGCAGCGGGTCTGGCACATCCGGCGCGTGGGGAACGACCGCTACGAGGGAACGGCAGGGGACATTGAAGGGGTTGCCATGGGGCAGGCCGCAGGCAACGCCTTTAACTGGCATTACAGCATGAACGTGAAGGCTAACGGCAGCCCCTGGCTACTGAACTTCGACGACTGGATGTATTTGCAGGATGAGACGCATCTGTTTAATAAAACCGAGATGAAGAAGCTGGGCGTCACCGTCGCCACGGTGACGCTGTTCTTTACCCGTAAAGAGTGATGATGCGAGCAGTGAACTATCCCCTCGCCCCTATGGGGAGAGGGTTAGGGTGAGGGGAACATAGGGCGGCTGTGGTCATTCGGTACACTCTATGTTCCTCAATATTTTTTAGCTTTCGGCGCGGGATTTGCTTCCCGAGTATATAAAGGCCAGGGCAATCCCCAGGCACACCACCGCGCTCAGACGGCTCGGTGAAAACGGAATGGCGGGATTGCCCAGCCAGCCAAAGTTATCAATCAACATACTCATGGCGAGCTGGCCGAATATCACCGCCACCGTGGCGACGGCGGTGCCGATGCGCTGCACCGCCACGACCATGATCACAATGTAGGGCACGCCGAACATCGCCCCGATGAGCTGCCATTTCGGCACGTCCAGCAGCGTGACCGCCTGCTTCGGTTCAAAGAAGAAAATGAGCAGGGCGGTTATCAGCGCGCCGACGGAAAACGTCAGAAACGCGCTTTTAAATACCCCGACATTGCTGCCGAGCTGCCCGTTAATCGCGGCCTGAATGCTCAGCGTTGCGCCGCCGCAGACGGCCAGGAGAATCATTATCAGCGTCATATCATCACCCCTGCGCGACCAGAACCAGTGCCGCAATAATAAAAACCAGCGCCACGATACGTTTTGCGTTTATCTTCCTGTGCGGTGTACCCAGCAGGCCAAAGTGGTCAATGATCAGGCTTTTAAAAACCTGACCAGCCAGAATGCCAATCATCGTCAGAGCGATGCCGATGGTCGGCGTGGCGATCGTCAGAATGACCACGTAAACAGGGCCAAGCACGCCGCCGAGCAGCTGCCAGCCGGGCTGGGCGAAAAACGACGGGCTGTTACGCGGGCTGAAAAACAGCATCAGCAGAAACGTCAGCGCGGCGCCGACGCCAAAAATGCTGAACGTCGCCCATAAATCGCCCACTTCTCCCCCTAATGGCCCCAGTAGCCCCGCCTCGACGGAGAGGCCCATCCCGCCGGCAATCACCAGTAAAATCAAAACAAACTGCATTACGCTTCCTCCGTTTTCAGGCGAAGAAGATTACGTCGGTAGACCCGTGAGAAAAATGCCATACTGCAGGAAACACCTTTGCAGGAAATGCATTAATGTCAGATGCCGGAAGCATAAACCTTCGCTCACTGCTGCTGTTTATTGCCGTCTATGAAACGCAGAACTTTTCCGTCGTCGCGCGACGAGAGGGAATATCCGCCTCGCAGGTGTCGCGCATTGTTCATCAGCTTGAGGACGCGCTCGGCCAGCAGCTGTTCTATCGCAATACCCGTGCGGTGATCCCCACGGAAAGCGGGCATCTGTTTATCCGCTATGCCCGGGCGATGGTCGATAACTTCGAAGAGGCGCGTCGTGAGCTGGATGAACGTTCGACCGAACCCTCCGGCACGGTCCGCATAAACGGGCCGGTATTTTTTGGACAGAGACACGTTGCGCCCGGACTGGCAGGTCTGGCCGAGCGTTATCCACGGTTAACCATTGAGCTGACGCTGACCGATGACTTTATCGACCCGCACCGGGATGCCGCCGATCTCATCTTCCGCATCGGCACGCTGACGGATTCGACGTTCCACGCCCGTGTTTTTGGGCAGCAGCGCTACCACCTCGCCGCGTCGCCTGCGTATCTGCGTCAACACGGCGTCCCGGCCGACCCGACCGAACTGAGCCAGCACAAATGTCTGGTCTACCGCGGTTCGTCCGGGCCTAACCGCTGGCTCGTGCGTCGCAAAGGGGAGAATTGGGTGCATTATCCCGTCGCGCCGCTGATGACGTCCAATAATGCGGAGTCGCTGCTCATTGCCGCGCTGGGTGGGATGGGGATCGTCCTGTTTCCGGACTGGCTGATTGGCGACAGGCTGAAGCGGGGGGAGCTGGTCGCCCTTTTGCCGGAAATGGCGTGCGCCATCAACACGGAGCAACTCAATATTGCGGCGATCTATCCTAACGCACGTCATCCGCCCCTGAACGTCAGGGCGGTGATTGATTATTACGTGGCGTTTTTCGGTACGCCGCTCTACTGGCAAACGTAAGGGATTACGCGCCGAGCTCCTTGCGGATAATCTCTGCGCCGGCGCTGAGCGCTTTCAGCTTGCCGTTAGCCACCTGACGTGAAAGCGGAGCCATGCCGCAGTTGGTTGACGGGTAAAGCTTGTCGGCATCGACGAACTGCAGCGCTTTACGCAGCGTATCGGCGACTTCCTCCGGCGTTTCAACGGCGTTGGTTGCCACATCAATCGCGCCGACCATCACCTTTTTACCGCGGATCAGCTCCAGCAGATCCATCGGCACGCGGGAGTTGTGGCACTCCAGGGAGATAATGTCGATATTAGAGGTCTGCAGCTTAGGGAAGGCCTCTTCGTACTGGCGCCACTCTGAGCCGAGCGTCTTTTTCCAGTCGGTATTGGCTTTGATGCCGTAGCCGTAGCAGATGTGTACCGCGGTTTCGCACTTCAGCCCTTCAATGGCGCGCTCCAGCGCGGCGATACCCCAGTCGTTCACCTCGTCAAAAAAGACGTTAAATGCCGGTTCATCAAACTGGATAATATCCACGCCCGCGGCCTCTAACTCACGCGCTTCCTGATTGAGGATTTTGGCGAATTCCCAGGCCAGCTTTTCGCGGCTTTTATAGTGCGCGTCGTAAAGGGTGTCGATCATGGTCATCGGCCCGGGCAGGGCCCATTTGATCGGCTTGTCCGTGAGCTGACGCAGGTATTTCGCATCGTCCACGAATACCGGTTTCTGACGCGCAACGGCTGAAACCACGGTCGGCACGCTGGCGTCGTAGCGGTTACGAATGCGCACCGTCTGGCGATTTTCAAAATCCACGCCGCTCAGGTGTTCAATAAAGGTGGTGACGAAGTGCTGGCGGGTCTGTTCTCCGTCGCTGACGATATCGATACCCGCGCGGATCTGCTCATCCAGAGACAGGCGCAGCGCGTCCTGTATACCCGCCAGGAGTTCCTGATCCTGTAATTTCCAGGGCGACCACAGCGTTTCAGGTTGTGCAAGCCAGGTCGGCTTAGGCAGGCTGCCAGCCGTAGAAGTCGGGAGCAATGTTTTCATAATAAAAGACCTTTTTTGATGAATTAAAGCGTGTAGTTATCAGACCACTGCTCAAGAATGTGTTGGTAAGGCTTAATAAAGTACGCTTCGGTAAAGCGACCCTGTTCAATCGCCAGTCGGCTACGCTCTTCCCGGTCATAAACAATTTTGGTTAAGGAGTGATCCTGCTGGTTCAGATCCGGTCGGTAGCACAGTCCCGCCGCCGAGTTTGCGTTATAAATTTCCGGGCGATAGATTTTCTGGAACGTCTCCATCGTGCTGATGGTGGCAATCAGCTCCAGATCGGTGTAGTCACTCAGCAAATCCCCTGTAAAGAAGAACGCGAAAGGCGCCACGCTGTTTTCCGGCATGAAATAGCGAACCTGCAGGCCCATCTTCGCGAAGTACTGTTCCGTTAGCGACTCGCCATCCGGCTGATACTCAACGCCCAGCACAGGATGCTGGTTACCGTTGCGGCGATAGGTGTCTTTGCTGGAGACGCTCAGGCAGATCACCGGACCCTTGCTGAAGTTCTCTTTGTATTCCGGCGAGCTCACAAAGTGGCGGAAAATATTGCCGTGCAGTTCGCCAAACTTTTCCGGAATGCTGAAGTGCTGCTGGTTCTTGTTGTGTTCCAGCAGGCGCACGCTGAAATCATAATCCCGCACGTAAGAAGAGAAGTTATTTCCGACGATGCCAGGGATACGCTTGTTATTTTTTTTGTCGACAATCGTGGTTTGCAATATCTCAATGGCCGGGAACGGTTTTTCCGCGCCAATGTTCAAATCGACAGAGATGATTTCCAGCTCAACCGCGTAGCGATCGGCGGTTGGGTTATCCCAGCGCGCCAGGGCGTTAAAGCGGTTGTTGATCATCACCAGCGTATTGCGCAGGTTTTCCTGACGCTTTTCCCCGCGCGCCAGGTTGGCAAAGTTGGTGGTCGTACGCGTATTTTCTGACGGGTTGTAATTCTCATCGAAGCAACTGCGCTTAAGGGTATATGTGAAAGCTTTGCTCATTGTGGTTATGCATCCTAAGTTCATGTTGCTAAGAAGTTACCGATGCATAATTTATGCCTGAGCCCGTGGCGCAGGGGAAGTGACTTAATTTCAATGCAACATGAGCGAAGTTCATGAACAGTGTTGCGCACAGGCTGGAGAGGGCAGTGAGAGAAGAGGTATCGGAATGCTTTCGTTATACCTCCTTATTAATGCGATCCAATAGGCTGGTTGAAAATACAACCAGCAATTGATGTTGCGGATTTCAGCTCAACGTATCAATCAGCGTGGACAACAATTCGCTGAGGTTAGCATGTGTTTCAATGGCATAATCCATTGATGCTTTATCACGGATCTCGAAACAGTCATCTGTGAAGTTGTAGGCAAACACGGTCATACCATCTTCACCAATGATTACCTTGTCAGTAAGGTTCGGATCAACATAGCTTTCGTTGTCACGTATTTCAAAGTTACGAATGTAGATATTCGACCATACGGGTACACCGTTCTCCGCCTGCACCAGGCTGTACAGCATCAAACCGTTATACTCAAGGCCATCCATGATTTCGAACATACCAGAGTAGTCCAGCCGGTTAACCATCAGGCGTTGGATATCCTCGTAAACTCTTCTCTTCTGAGCATCCCATTCAGCAGGGGCGGCTTTGTACATCAAGTCTGTCATTACGTCATGATCTACTGGGTTGGCTACCGGGAAATGATTGTCAACCAGCAGTGTTTTAAGGATACCTGGAGTGAAATAACTCTTTAGTTGAGCAGGAAGCAAAGCAGGCATTGCGATTGTTCTTCCTTCCTCATCGCAAAACTCGACAAGATAGCCACGCGTAGGGGTGTCGAAAACCATAACAATGGTACCAATAGTCCCTTTTACCAGTCCTTCATCCGGTAAATCCTCGCCTAAAACCACTACGTCTAATTCGGCTCTTTTCATTTGTATTTTCTCATTTAACGAATATGGTTGTCAGGCGAGGAACTAACGCGTCTGTTTCATACATCCAACCTGTACGCACGATCGCTGTTTCATCATTGACGCCTAAAATGGACATATCGACAGCCATTGTTTGGCCGTAATTATTTGCCTGCAACACTTTTGCTGGGGCCGATAATACGCCTTCCTGAATTCTTGCGGCTAAAACATCTGCATTAGTTGGGTTGTATCCCAGCGCTGATTCAAATACCCTGGCTTTGTGCCCCCCTGTAGGATGTGTTGAATCTAAAGCATAAGCCGCGAGTTTTTTTGGGTCGATAACGGCGTGTTCAGCATTCACTAATGTACCATTCTCAGAGGTGAAACCTTTTACATATGGGTTTTCAAGTGCTGGTATCTTACTGAGACCCGATATTTCGTCTATTTCGCTTAAAGGGTTCAACCTGCCAATTGTCAATCCTGCTGCAATGGAGGCACCCGTAATCATTAACCCTTTGTTGTTCATGATTTGATCGTAACCCGCTGGAGCATCCCCACCAAGCTGCTGTGCGGTTTCATGAAAAGCTTCAATATTGCCGTTATACACCCCACCAGCGGCGAGCAGTCGACCAACAGCTTTACTATTCAGCGTTTTCCCCGACGGTGAAGTTGTTGGCCCGTAATAATCATAATGCATCCGTTGAGTGGGAGCAGGCTTCCTGCCTTGCCGATCGGCAATAACGTGCCGGTAAGCGCTCATGATTTCGTCCTTATACCATGCATGCCACGATGAGGAAGTAGGGGTAAAAATTAGCTCGCCGTTATTGTCGATATAAAACGGGTTCCGGTCGCTGCTCCAGCGCCTGGAGGTATCTACTCCAACAAGCCAGCCAATTTGAAGTTCGCGTTCTACTTGATCATAAATGGGATCTGCGTAGCTGCATTGCCTTCGTTCATAGGGTCTTTGATGTGGAGATATTCTGTATTTTCTTTTGGGAAGACCAAAAGAGAGGCTATGACCGTTTGCTTCATAAGACAGATCATAATGTTTACACGCCTCTTTCAGTGAACCTGCTGGAGTAAGAATGTATTGAAAATCTTCAGGGTTTAATTGCCGTGTTAAATCATGTGACCGGTAGAGTCGAAACATGCGGAATCCTTATCGTTAAGCATCATTGTTCCTTTTAAGGGCATATTTTTTTTCATTCTCTTAATAAGAAAAAACAGCCTACGCCTGAAGCGATCGCAATTATTCAATCCGCATCATATTCACGAACTGCTCATTTTTTTTAAGAAAATGACCTGACAATTTTTAATCACTCTTGCGGCTATAACGTTAGAAAACGCTGAATAAATAATAAACAAGACTCAGGCGACAAAGCGCCATGCCTACTTCTCTGGCACACTTTCCGCAATTCCCGCTATAATCGCCAAAATTTCCAACCGGTTTAGAAACAATCATGACAAAACTCACCTTACAAGAGCAGATGCTGAAAGCGGGCCTGGTCAGCAGCAAAAAAGCGGCAAAAGTGCAGCGCACGGCAAAGAAATCACGCGTTCAGGCGCGTGAGGCCCGGGAAGCGGTAGAAGAGAACAAAAAGGCACAGATCGAGCGCGACAAGCTGCTGAGCGAACAGCAGAAGCAGGCCGTGCTGGCGAAAGAGTTTAAAGCACAGGTGAAGCAGCTGATTGAGATGAACCGCATCACCGTGGCGAAAGGTAATATCACCTTTAACTTCACCGACGGCAATCTGATCAAAAAAATCGACGTCGACAAGCAAACCCAGGCTCAGCTGATTAATGGCCGTCTGGCGATTGCCCGTCTGGTCATCAACGCCAGCGGCGACTGTGAATACGCGATTATTCCGGCGGTGGTGGCCGATAAAATTGCCCAGCGCGATGCCGACAGCATCGTGTTAAACAGCGCGCTAAGTCAGGAAGAGCAGGACGAAGACGATCCGTACGCGGACTTCAAAATCCCTGACGATTTGATGTGGTAAACCGCATTCAGAACGGGGCGGCGTGACGGGCGTTAACCGGCTCTCCGCTCACGGGATGAATAAAATTCAGTTCGCTTGCATGCAGCATCAGCCGGGGCGTTTCCTCCGCCCCCGGCGCTTCAAGACCGCCATACAGATCGCAGCCCAGAATCGGGTGCCCCAGCTGCTGACAGTGAATACGCAGCTGATGGGTTCGCCCGGTCTCCGGCGTAAGCATCACCCGCGTTAACGGCAGTCCCGTACCCTGATAAAACCGTTCCACCACCCGATAGCGGGAGCGGGCGGGTTTTCCGTTGAGGGCGCAGATCGACATCAGCGGGAACAGCGCCGGGTCTTTGGCAATCGGCGCGTCTATTATTCCCTCGTCGTTTTCCACATGGCCGCAAAGCAGGGCGCTGTAGACTTTCTCCACGCTGCGCTGGCTGAACTGCTGGCACAGCGCCGCGTTGATGGCCTTATTGCGCGCAACCACCATCAGCCCGGACGTGCCGAAATCCAGACGGTGTACCAGCGTGCAGCCGGGGAACGTCTGAACCAGACGATAATGGACGGAATCAAGGTTTTGCGGATTCTTGCCCGAGAGGCTGAGCAGACCGGAAGGCTTATCGATCAGCAGAAGATGTTCATCCTGCCAGAGGATCTGAATGTCGTCGTGACACGGTGGGGCTATAAAAGAATCAATAATCGCAGACATCAGGCCGCCCGGCTGGAGAGTGGGAGCGGATGATAACGAAATGCGGGGGAAAAGAAAAACCCTCCCACCAGGCGGTGAGAGGGCAAAATCTTAGGCTGCTACCAGGCTGTCGATGGCGGCTTTCGCATCGGTCTGCGCTTTGGTCGCCACTTCCGGACCGTAAGCGATACCTTCAGCGAACACGAAGTTCACGTCAGTGATGCCGATGAAGCCCAGGAACAGGCTCAGGTACGGTGCAACCAGGTCGGTTGGGGTGTCTTTATGGATACCGCCACGGCTGGTAAGTACGATCGCACGTTTACCTTTCACCAGACCTTCAGGGCCGTTCTCGGTGTAACGGAAGGTTACGCCAGCGCGCGCCACCAGGTCGAAGTAGTTCTTCAGCTGGGTAGGGATGTTGAAGTTGTACATTGGGGCGTTGATGACGATAACGTCGTGCGCCTGCAGCTCAGCAATCAGCTCGTCGGACAGGGCCAGGGCTTCCTGCTGACGTGGAGACAGCGGTGCATCGCTTGGGCGCAGCGCGCCAACCAGCTCGCCGTCCAGCACAGGAATTGGGTTTGCAGCCAGGTCACGCACGGTGATTTCGTCAGCGGAATGCTGTTCACGCCACTGTTCAACGAAGTAATCAGACAGCTGACCAGACTGAGAGTACCCTGCCAGAATACTGGATTTCAAAACTAATACTTTGCTCATGGGTGATTCCTGTTGTTGCATTTGATTGAAGGGGGTTGCCCCGTTGCTTGTTGACACTCTATTCACAATCCTGCCACAGAGATAGCGCAATATATCGAAGCCTATGTTCGAATTTTTTGAATAAGGCGCGAAAGGCGTCGATGTGGTACTCTATAGCAATCATTAAAAAGAGAGTTTATCAGGGCGTGTACTGCCCTTTAACGCTATGACAGAACAACAAAAATTAACCTTCCCGATGCTCCTGCAACAGCTTGATTCTCTGATGCTGCGCGATAAACAGCGCGTTGCCCGCCGTCTGCACGGCGTGAAGAAGGTTAAAAATCCTGATGCACAACAGGCCATTTACCAGGAGATGGCGAAAGAGATTGAACAGGCGGCAGGGAAAGTTGTGCTGCGCGAAGCCGCACGTCCGGCAATTACCTACCCGGAAAACCTGCCCGTCAGCCAGAAAAAACAGGACATCCTTGAGGCCGTCCGCGACCACCAGGTGGTGATTGTTGCGGGGGAAACCGGCTCGGGGAAAACCACCCAGTTGCCGAAAATCTGTATGGAGCTGGGACGCGGGCTAAAAGGGCTGATAGGCCACACCCAGCCGCGTCGACTGGCGGCGCGCACCGTGGCGAACCGTATTGCCGAAGAGCTGCAGACGGAGCCGGGCGGCTGCATCGGTTACAAGGTGCGATTCAGCGACCACGTTAGCGATAACACCATGGTCAAGCTGATGACCGACGGTATTCTGCTGGCGGAAATCCAGCAGGATCGCCTGCTGATGCAATACGACACCATCATCATTGACGAAGCGCACGAGCGCAGCCTGAACATTGACTTCCTGCTCGGCTACCTGAAAGAGCTGCTGCCGCGTCGCCCGGATCTGAAAATCATCATCACCTCCGCGACCATCGACCCGGAGCGCTTCTCGAAGCATTTCAACAATGCGCCGATTATCGAGGTGTCAGGACGCACGTATCCGGTGGAAGTGCGCTATCGCCCGATTGTGGAAGAGGCGGACGATACCGAGCGCGACCAGCTGCAGGCCATCTTCGACGCCGTTGACGAGCTGGGCAACGAAAGCGCGGGCGACATTCTGATCTTCATGAGCGGCGAGCGCGAAATCCGCGACACCGCCGATGCGCTCAGCAAGCGCGACCTGCGCCACACGGAGATCCTGCCGCTTTACGCGCGCCTGTCAAACAGCGAGCAGAACCGCGTATTCCAGCCGCACGGCGGGCGACGCATCGTTCTGGCGACCAACGTGGCGGAAACCTCGCTGACCGTGCCGGGGATTAAATACGTTATCGACCCGGGCACGGCGCGCATCAGCCGCTACAGCTACCGCACGAAGGTTCAGCGGCTGCCGATTGAGCCGGTCTCCCAGGCGTCCGCGAACCAGCGTAAGGGCCGCTGCGGCCGCGTGTCGGAAGGGATCTGTATTCGTCTCTATTCGGAAGATGATTTCCTGTCGCGTCCGGAGTTTACCGACCCGGAAATTCTCCGCACCAACCTGGCGTCCGTTATCCTGCAGATGACCGCGCTGGGG
This sequence comes from Enterobacter sp. R-1.6.2, assembly GCF_035064085.1. Lineage (NCBI taxonomy): Bacteria > Pseudomonadati > Pseudomonadota > Gammaproteobacteria > Enterobacterales > Enterobacteriaceae > Enterobacter > Enterobacter sp. R-1.6.2. The sequence goes on along the minus strand of NZ_JASEYI010000005.1, from coordinate 182,504 downwards.
CTGGGCGACATCGCGGCGTTCCCGTTCGTCGAAGCGCCGGATAAACGCAACATTCAGGACGGCGTGCGTCTGCTGGAAGAGCTCGGCGCCATTACCACCGACGAGCAGGCGACGGTCTACAAGCTAACGCCGCTGGGCCGCCAGCTCAGCCAGCTGCCGGTGGATCCGCGCCTGGCCCGTATGGTGCTGGAAGCGCAAAAGCACGGCTGCGTGCGCGAGGCGATGATCATTACCTCGGCGCTCTCCATTCAGGATCCGCGCGAGCGTCCGATGGACAAGCAGCAGGCGTCTGACGAAAAGCACCGTCGCTTCCACGACAAAGAGTCCGACTTCCTCGCCTTCGTGAACCTGTGGAACTATCTCGGCGAGCAGCAGAAAGCGCTCTCCTCGAACCAGTTCCGCCGCCAGTGCCGCGTGGATTTCCTCAACTACCTGCGCGTGCGCGAGTGGCAGGATATCTACACCCAGCTGCGCCAGGTGGTGAAAGAGCTGGGCATTCCGGTCAACAGCGAGCCTGCGGAGTACCGCGAGATTCATATCGCGCTGCTGACCGGCCTGCTGTCCCACATTGGGATGAAGGACGCCGAAAAGCAGGAATATACCGGCGCGCGCAACGCCCGTTTCTCCATCTTCCCCGGTTCCGGCCTGTTCAAGAAGCCGCCGAAATGGACCATGGTCGCCGAGCTGGTGGAAACCAGCCGCCTGTGGGGGCGCATTGCCGCGCGTATCGATCCGGAATGGGTCGAGCCGGTGGCGCAGCACCTGCTGAAACGCTCGTACAGCGAACCGCACTGGGAGCGCGCGCAGGGCGCGGTAATGGCGACCGAGAAAGTGACCGTTTACGGCCTGCCGGTGGTCGCCGCGCGTAAGGTCAACTACAGCCAGATTGACCCGGCGCTCAGCCGCGAGCTGTTTATCCGCCATGCGCTGGTGGAGGGTGACTGGCAGACGCGCCACGCCTTCTTCCGCGAAAACCTGAAGCTGCGCGCGGAAGTGGAGGAGCTTGAGCACAAGTCCCGCCGCCGCGATATTCTGGTGGACGACGAGGCGCTGTTTGAGTTTTACGACCAGCGCATCAGCCACGATGTTATCTCCGCCCGCCACTTCGACAGCTGGTGGAAGAAGGCCAGCAAAGAGACGCCTGACCTGCTCAACTTCGAAAAGAGCATGCTGATTAAAGAGGGGGCGGAGTCGGTCAGCAAGCTCGACTACCCGAACTTCTGGCATCAGGGCAACCTCAAGCTGCGTCTGACCTATCAGTTTGAACCGGGTGCCGACGCGGACGGCGTGACCGTTCATATTCCGCTGCCGCTGCTAAACCAGGTCGATGAGGGCGGTTTTGAATGGCAAATCCCCGGCCTGCGCCGCGAGCTGGTGATTGCGCTGATCAAATCCCTGCCGAAACCGGTGCGCCGTAACTTTGTGCCTGCGCCAAACTATGCGGAAGCGTTTTTAGGCCGCGTCACGCCGCTGGAGCTGCCGCTGCTGGACGCGCTGGAGCGTGAATTCCGCCGCATGACCGGCACCACCATCGACCGCGAAGACTGGAACTGGGATCAGGTGCCCGATCACCTGAAAATCAGCTTCCGCGTAGTGGATGATAAAAACAAAAAGCTGCTGGAAGGACGTTCGCTGAGCGAGCTGAAAGAGTCGCTGAAAGGGAAAGTTCAGGAGACGCTGTCTGCGGTGGCGGACGACGGTATCGAGCAGAGCGGGCTGCACATCTGGAGCTTTGGTCAGCTTCCGGAAAGCTACGAACAGAAGCGCGGTAACTATAAGGTCAAAGCCTGGCCGGCGCTGGTGGACGAGCGCGACAGCGTGGCGATCAAGCTGTTTGATAATCCGCAGGAACAGCAGCAGATGATGTGGCGCGGGCTGCGTCGCCTGCTGCTGCTCAACATCCCGTCGCCGATCAAGTATCTGCACGAGAAGCTGCCGAACAAAGCCAAGCTCGGGCTGTACTTTAACCCGTACGGCAAGGTGCTGGATCTGATTGACGACTGCATCTCCTGCGGCGTGGACAAGCTGATCCACGAGGCGGGCGGTCCGGTCTGGACGGAAGAGGGCTTTGCTCAGCTTCATGAAAAGGTGCGCGCCGAGCTGAACGACACCGTGGTGGAGATAGCCAAACAGGTCGAGCAGATCCTCACCGCCGTGTTCAATATCAACAAGCGCCTGAAGGGGCGCGTGGATATGACCATGGCGCTGGGGCTGTCGGACGTGAAGGCGCAGATGGCGGGGCTGGTCTATCGCGGCTTTGTCACCGGCAACAGCTTTAAGCGTCTGGGCGATACGCTGCGCTATCTGCAGGCGATTGAAAAACGTCTGGAAAAAATGGCTATCGACCCGCACCGCGATCGCGCGCAGATGCTGAAAGTGGAGAGCGTGCAGCAGGCGTGGCAGCAGTGGTTAAACAAGCTGCCGCCGGCGCGCCGCGACGATGAAGACGTGCAGGCGATCCGCTGGATGATCGAGGAGCTGCGCGTCAGCTTCTTTGCCCAGCAGCTCGGTACGCCGTATCCGATTTCGGATAAACGTATTCTGCAGGCGATGGAGCAGATTTCCGCTTAAAACCCTTGCCCGGTTTTCTCCCTCTCCCTGTGGGAGAGGGTCGGGGTGAGGGCATCAGGCCGCACAATTTTCACCCGTTCACCATTGCCAGCGTAAACCCATCCCATCCCTTAACCCCCACCGTTTGCAGCGCGGTGGCGGTTAGGCGCGGGTTATCCCCAATCATTTCGATAAAACGCCGCACCCCCAGCACGCGCGCGTCGTCGCTTTGCCCGTTAATCACTTCGCCATCGCGCACCACGTTATCGCCAATGATTATCGTGCCGGGACGTGAATAGTGCAGCGCCCACTCCAGATAGCCGGGATTGTTTGGCTTATCGGCATCAATAAAGATCAGGTCGAACGGCGGAACGTCACCGAAATTCTCCAGCGAGCTCAGCGCCGGGCCTTCAATCAGTTCAATGCGATCGTTCAGCCCCGCGAGGTGAATATTCTGGCGGGCCACATCGGCATGCGTCGGGTCAGCCTCGAGCGTAATCAGCTTTCCGTCCGGCGGCAGGGCGCGCGCCATCCAGATTGAGCTATAGGCGCCCAGCGTCCCGATCTCAAGAATGCGTCTTGCCTGGGTCATGCGCACGAACAGCGCCAGCAGCTGCCCCTGATTGGCCGCAACATCGTGTTCGGGTAGCCCGGAGCGCTTGTTGTTTTCCAGTACCTGACTCAGCACGTCATCGTCAGGGATAAGCGAAGAAATCATGTAATTATCTACTGCAGACCATTGTTGTTGCATAGATTGACTCCCTGGATTTTTCTCCCTCTCCCTGTGGGAGAGGGTCGGGGTGAGGGCATCAGCGCGCAAGGCGGTTCATGCGTTCTTCCAGCCGCCGCCCAGCGCCCTGTACAAATCGATCTGCGCCAGCAGCAGGTTATTTTTCACCTGCACGACGCTGGTCTGAACCGAGTACAGCGTGCGCTGCGCGTCCAGCACGTCAAGATAAGAGGAGTAGCCGTTGCGATTACGATTCTGCGCAATGCGCAGCGTCTCCTGCGCCACATCCTGCTGGGCAAGCAGCTCCGTCAGCTGTTCCTGATAGCGCGTAATAGCATCAAGGCTGTTGTTCACTTCGGCAAACGCGTTACGCACGGTTTTTTCATAGGCATACAGCGCCTGGTTCCGCTGGGACTGGGAAATATCCACCTGCGCATTCAGCGCCTGGCGGTTCAGCAGCGGGGCAAGAATACTGCCCCCGACGCTCCAGAGCTGAAGCGGGTTGTCCAGCAGGCCGGACAGGGTGCGATCCTGTATCGATCCTGTTGCGGTCAGGTTGATCGACGGCAGCAGGCTCGCGCGCGACGCGGCAAGCGAGGCGTCTGCCGCAACCAGCTGGCGTTCGGCCTGAACGATATCCGGGCGACGGTTCAGGAGCGTAGAAGGCAGCTGTGACGGCAGGGTCAGCGGCGTTAGCGACTCAAAGCTTTCGCTGCGCGCTACCGCGCCGGGATTGCTTCCCAGCAGCAGGCTGAGGGCGTTCTCCTGCTGTGCAATCTGATGCTGCAGCACGGGAACCTGCGCTCGCGTCGAGCGGAGTTCGGAATCCGACTGCATCAGCTCCAGACGCGAGCTGTAGCCCGTTTCAAACTGACGTTTCGTGAGGTTAAATGCCTCTTCGCGCGATTTCAGCGTGGATTCGGTCACCCGCAGCTGTTCGTCAAGCGAGAGCAGGGTGACATACCCGGACGCAACCGAAGACGCGACGGTCAAATCCGCGGCGGCAGCGGCGGCTTTTTGCGCCTCCAGCGAGGCTTCGGCGGCACCGGCAGTGCTGCGGTTGACGCCCCAGATATCCACATCGTAGCTCGCCGTCAGGCTACCTCTGTACAGCGTGCCGTAGACCGGCAGCCCGGTCGCGGCGGATTGCGAACGGGCGCGCGTCCCCGTTACGCCCGCGTCAAGCGACGGAAACAGGCTGCCGTCGGCCGCAAAGACCCGCGCCTGATACTCGTTAATCCGTTCGCGGGCGATCAGCACGTCGCTGTTGTTCTTTAGCGCCCGATCCACGTAGCGGTTGAGGTTGTTGTCATGAAAATTGCGCCACCAGAGCTGCTCCGCCGGGCTGGCAGGACCGGCGTCAGCACGCCACTGGGCGGGGATTTGCAGCGTCGGCTGCGCAGGTTTTACGTCGACGGACTGGCATCCGGCGAGCATTACCGCCAGCACCAGACCGGCTATCGGGCGAAGGGGCATTGTTTGCCCTCCCGCGTATCAATGGTCACCTGCACCGACATGCCCGGACGCAGCAGGGCGGACTCCTCAGGCTTGCCGAGCACCTCGATGCGCACCGGAATACGCTGGGCGATTTTGACAAAGTTGCCGGTGGCGTTGTCCGGCGTGATGGCGCTGAATTCAACCCCGGTTGCCGGCGAGATGCTCTCCACGCGGCCCTGATACGCTTTGTTGTTCAGGGCATCGACGGTGAATTTTACCGGCTGGCCGACGCGCAGCTCCGCAAGCTGCGTCTCTTTGATATTGGCGATCACCCAGTGCTGCGGCGGAACCAGCGTGGTGAGATGGGTCCCGGCAGTCACGTAGGCCCCGAGACGCACGGCAATCTGGCCGAGCTGGCCGTCGCGCGGGGCGATGATGCGGGTGTTTTGCAGGTCAATTTGCGCCAGCTCCAGTGCCGCTTTCGCATTTTCGACATCCGCCTCCAGCGCGCCGCGGTTCACAATTACCGTCTGCAGATCCTGACGCGACATCTCAAGCAAGGCTTTGGCCTGCTCGATGTCGGCGCTGCCCTGGGCCGCGCTGGCCAGCGCCGCGTCGCGCTCGCGAATGGAAAGCGAGCCGTCCGCCGTCAAATCCTTCACGCGCTTTAAATCCGCCTGGGTTTTCAGGCTCTGGGCGCGGGCATTTTTCAGCGCCGCGTCGTTTTTGGCGATCGTCGCTTCGGCGCTTTTACGCTGCTGCAGGTTGTTATTAAGCGCGGCAATTTTCATCGCCAGCTGTGCCTCGGCCTGATGCACGCGCTGACGATAGATACGGTCATCAATCTGCAGCAGCAGGTCGCCTTTTTTAACCTGCACAAAGTCCTGAACCTTCACCTCGGTGATATAGCCATTCACCTGAGGACTGATGAACGTCGTCTGACCGCGCACGTAGGCGTTGTCGGTAAACTGCGCGTGGCGGGTGAACGGCGGCAGCTGCCACGCGTAAAGGATCACCAGCACGCCGACAATACCGATGGCAGCGGCGGTGAAAACGGAAACAATGCGCACATTTTTGCGGGTGTTGGCCTGCTCTTTAGCGGCATCCTGCTGACTCATAAACTCTCCAGAAATATTTCAATTATTTGTTGCCGGTGGCGTTCTTAAGCGCCATACGGGCAGTGATGCGCAGGCGCAGCAAGCGCCATAAAATCCAGACCAGCGTGGCGGCAGCGATGCCCGCCGTCAGCAGATAAGTATCGTTGTAAGCCAGAATATTCGCCTCAAGCGTCGTCACCGTTTGCAGCTGCGTGATCGCCTGCGTTCCCAGCAGCGAACTGTCGCCAATCAGGCTCCGGTACATCTGGGTGTAAATCTGGATACGCTCGTTGACCAGCGGATTGAGCGTGGTGAGCTGGTCCGCCAGCAGGCTGGAGTGGTACTTTTCGCGCCAGGTCTGGAAGGTTCCGAGGATCGCGGAGCCCAGCAGGCCGCCGAGGTTCTGACTCATGCCGAACATCACCGAGAAGCTGACCAGGTTGCGCGGGTCGGCGATCACCCCGCCAATGGCGGCCAGCATGGCGGGCGCCAGGAAGAAGGCGCTGCCGAAGCCCAGCAGAAACTGGCTTAGCATCAGCTGATCCGGCCGGGTCAGGTTGTTGGACTGGCTGTCCAGCAGCGAGGCAACAATCATCAGCGCCAGGGAGGTGATAATCGGCCACGCCAGTTTGGTCGGCTTAATCGTGAGGCAACTGGTGACAATCCCGCAGACGATCCCGGCGAAAATGGACCACGCCAGGTGGGTCATCTGCTCGTTCTGTAACCCCACGTACTGCAGCCAGCCGATGACCCCGGTGTTTTGCTCTGCCAGCACGATACGGATCAGCAGCATGATGAGCCCAAGACGGACGATGCTGCCGCTCGACAGCCAGCGGGTGTTCAGCAGCGGGTTGGCGCGGTTATGTTCAAAGACGATGGCAGCCACAATTAATACAAGCGACAGCGCCAGCGACCAGCCGATCCACGGCGCCTCGAACCACCAGTCTAGGCGGCCCAACGAGAGCACGGCGCAGAGCAGGGCCATTCCGGGGGCCATTAAAAAGAAGGTGATGAAGTCTTTCTTCTCAAAAACCTTGCGCCTGTCGCCCGGGGGCAGTTTTAAGGCTATTACGCAGGCCAGGGAGATCAGCGCCAGCCCCAGCTCGAAGAAATAGAGCCCGCGCCACTCGTCCAGCTGCAGCAGTTCGGTGGAAAACAGGCGGGCAAGTGGGATAGCGAGCGACGACCCGGTAATCCCGATGGTGAGCGCCTTCAGGCGGTGCTTCGCAGGCCAGGCCTGGATCTGATAGTAAATCCCCAGCGAGCTGAGCGCGGCGGCCACCATCCCGTGCGCGGCGCGCACCATCAGCGCCGAGCTGAGATCGTTAACGAACAGGTGGAAAAAGGTCACCAGCACGTACAGCACCAGAAAACCTTCCGTGAAGGCGCGCAGACCGTACTGCTGGCGGAACTTTACCAGCAGCAGGTTGATAGAGATGTTGGTCATGACGTAGACCGCGGGAAGCCAGGCGATCTCGGTCGACCAGGCCCCAAAGGTCCCCTGCAGGTTTTGCAGGTTGGCGGTCACCACCGCATTTCCCAGCGCCCCCGTCAGGCACACCAGCAGGCCAACGACGCCGTAGGCAATGCGTTTTGGCGTACTGTGCTCGGGTGTGGAAGGCGAACCCAGCAGGGCGGGTTTCTCATGTGGCTGCCACTCGCGAGGAGCATAAGGGTCGCGTTCGGGCAGGCGCATAACGTCGTTTACCTTAGAAATAATTGAATAATTAGCGGGCTAGCGATTCTACGTCTGCCGCAAATGATAATTCAAGTGAATATGATTTACGCATGTTAATCAAATGTAGAAGGGAAGTTTAAGGAAAAAGAGCGGCCCGATGTCGCCGTTGTGTTGAGAACCTGAAGTCGCTACCCTGAAGGGATAGAGAGAAGGAGTTCATCATGGAACAGCCCCATTTTCCCATCCTGCCGGATGCCACGCTGGCGGCTATCAATACTGTCGGTGAATGGCTGGCGCAGGACGACCTGAGCGACAGCCGCCAGCCCCCGGACGTCGATGCGGTGATCCTGGCAGGAAACGCGGTGATCCCGACCATTGAGGCGGCCTGCCGTATTGCCGCGCAGAGAGACATCCCGCTCCTGATTAGCGGCGGTATTGGTCATTCAACCGCGTTTTTATATTCAGCTATCGGCAGTCATCCGCGTTATCACACCTTGCCCGTCGAAGGGCGGGCGGAAGCGAGCATTCTTGCCGACATTGCGCGGGAGTTCTGGCAGATCCCCGATGCGCGCCTGTGGATTGAAGATCGCTCCACCAACTGCGGTGAGAACGCGCTCTTTAGCTGGAACATGCTGAAACAGCATCAGCGAGCGACCGGGCGGGTGCTGGTGGTGCAGGACCCGACGATGCAGCGCCGTACGATGGCGACGTTTGCCCGCGTTTGTCGGGATGAGCCCGTGTCACCGCAGTGGATAAGCCATCCCGGGTTTACGCCAACGCTGCACAATGGCAAAGAGGGCGTGGAGTTTAGCGCGGGCAATAGCGGACTGTGGCCCGTTGACCGCTACCTGTCACTGGTTCTGGGGGAGCTGCCGCGTTTGTATGATGACGTTAACGGCTATGGTCCGGCCGGGCGGGATTTTATCGCGCACGTTGAATTCCCGGATGCTGTGATTGCCGCATGGGAACAGTTACAGCAGGACCCGGTTCTGAAGGGGGCGCGTAAAATAATCTAAGCACGGAACCATTCCCTCGCCCCATTGGGGAGAGGGTTAGGGTGAGGGGAAAATCACAGCGCCGCAAACTTATCCAGCGTCCGCACCATCTGCGTCACGAAACCATATTCGTTGTCATACCAGGCTACCGCTTTCACCAGCTGCAGCTCTCCCGCTTCTGACACCTCCGTCTGCGTGGCGTCAAACACCGAACCATAATGCGAGCCAATCACATCGGACGACACAATCTCTTCGTCGGTATACCCGAACGATTTATTGCCCTGCGTCGCCTTTTTCAGCGCGGCGTTGATCTCCTCAACGGTCACTTTCTTGCCCAGAATCGCCACCAGCTCGGTGACTGAACCCGTCTTTACCGGCACGCGCTGCGCGTGGCCCTTCAGCTTGCCGCTGAGCGCAGGGATCACCAGACCGATGGCCTTTGCCGCACCGGTGGTGTGGGGAATGATATTCTCTGCCGCCGCCCGCGAGGCGCGAAGGTCTTTCCCGCGCGGGCCATCCACCAGCGCCTGCGTACCGGTATAGGCATGGATGGTGGTCATGGTGCCCACTTTTATTTCAAACGCATCGTTCAGGGCTTTTGCCAGCGGGGCGAGGCAGTTGGTGGTGCAGGATGCGACGGAAATAATGGTGTCACTGGCGTCAATGGTGTCGTCATTCACGCTGTAGACGATGGTTTTCATCTCGCCCGCAGGCGCAGAGATCAGCACTTTCTTCGCCCCGGCGTCCAGGTGCGCCCGTGATTTCTCTTCAGAGGTATAAAAGCCGGTGCACTCCACGACGATATCCACGCCTGCGGCTTTCCACGGAATGTGCTTCGCCTCTTTTTCGGCGTACACCGCAATGGTTTTACCGTCGACAATCAGCGCATCCTCGGTGAAATCGACGCTCCACGGGAAGCCACCGTAGTTGGAATCATGCCTGAGCAGGTAGGCCAGCACTTTCGGTGAGGTGAGGTCGTTGATGGCGACGACGGTATTGCTGTCCTGGGTTTCAAGAAGGCGACGCAGTACAAGGCGCCCAATGCGTCCAAAGCCGTTAATGCCAATTTTACTCATGGTGTTCTCCTGTAAACGTGTCGATGCGACAGTTTGAACTCATCCAGGCTTAGAACATCACGGGCAGGGCGGCAATTGAAGATGCTTCATGCGGGAGGAAGTATTTGAAAAACCATACAGAAAAGTTAATGAATTTTTAAGGAAAGGAGATTATGTTGGCGCGGTAACTGTTTTTAATCGGGAAATCACATGCGCACTAAATATACAAGCCTGCAAATCGGCATCCACTGGCTGGTGTTTCTGTTAATCATCGTCGCCTACTGCGCCATGGAGTTCAAAGGTTTCTTCCCGCGCACCGCGCGTCCAGCGATCAATATGATCCACGTCTCGTGCGGTATCAGTATCCTGGTGCTGATGGTGACGCGTCTGCTGGTTCGCCTGAAATTCCGCGCGCCGCCGATTCAGCCAAAGCCAAAAGCGATGGTGACGGGGATGTCCCATCTGGGGCACCTGGTGGTGTATCTGCTGTTTATTGCGCTGCCGCTGATTGGCATTGTGATGATGTATAACAGGGGCAGCGACTGGTTTGCTTTCGGCCTGGCGATGCCGCATGCGGCGGAGTCCAATTTCGACCTGGTTGATATGTTGAAAGAGTGGCACGAGACGCTGGCGAACCTGGGCTACTTTGTGATTGGCCTGCACGCGGCGGCGGCGCTGATGCATCACTATTTCTGGAAAGATAATACTCTTCTGCGCATGATGCCGAAAAAGCGTCAGTAGTGCTGAAACATTGTCGTCGCCTTTCTTGCCCGGCGGCGCTTCGCTTGCACGGGCCTACAAACGGCTCTGAATCGTAGGCCGGGTAAGCGCAGCGCCACCCGGCTTATTTTTTAACCCAGCAGCGCACGCTCTTCGGCAGTTAACGCCAGCGCCTGCGTTGATCCCGTCTCCGACGACTTCACCGCCGCTTCCAGCACGGCCATGACCGCCAGTGCCTCAACAGGGTGGACAGGATTGGTGATTTTCCCGAGCAGCGCATCACGTACGTTGACGTAATACTGGCGCTGATCGCCTTTCGGGGTAGGGATCGTCTGCGGTGCGCCGTCGGCCCCAAAGAACACCATGCTGTCGTCGTCTTCGCCCCAGGTTTCACTGCCGGGGATCACCCCTGCGAGCAGCTGCGCTTCCTGCTGGTCAATTCTGGCTTTCACCACGCTGCCCTTGTCCCCGTGGACGCTAAAGCGCGCCGTACCGCCAGCAACCAGCATGCTGGCGTGCAGAATGACCTTATGCTCCGGGTAGTTTAAGACCACGTGCGCCCAGTCGTTAATTTCTGCGCCGTCGCGCAGCGTCGCGATATTCCCCTGAACCGACTCCGGCAGGCCAAAGAGCTGAAGCGTCTGGTCAATCAGGTGAGGGCCCAGATCAAACCACAGACCGCTCCCGGGGACGTTCTGCTCGCGCCAGCGCACGCGCACTTCCGGGCGGAAGCGGTCGATGTGCGATTCCAGGTGTTTAACCTTGCCGAGCGTGCCTTGCTCAATAATCTGCTTAATGCCGAGGAAATCGCTGTCCCAGCGGCGGTTGTGGAAGACGGAGAGCAGCAGCTGCTTTTCATCCGCCAGCGCAATGAGGTCGCGGGCTTCCTGCATATCGAGGGTAAAAGGCTTGTCCACGACCACGTGTTTCCCCGAGTTCAGGGCCAGCGTCGCCAGCGGGGCGTGCGTGGCGTTGGGGGAGGCAATCACCACCAGATCGATATCAGGATGCTGAATGGCCTCTTCCGGTGTCGCTACTACCTGTACATCCGGCAGATCGCGTTTAACCTTCTCTTCATCACGAGAAGAGACCACGGCCAGCTTAATCCCGTCCACAGACTGGATCAGCGGGGCATGGAAGGTTTTACCGACAAATCCATACCCGATCAGCGCAATGTTGATTGTTTGAACTTTATTCATGACCTTCTCCACGTTAATTCGCGCACACCGTAACCTGCAGTGCGCTATGGTCCCCAAGCTCAGGCCAGGGACGATCTAAAAAGAGTTGTTGAATGCTGGATAACCCGGAAACCAGATACGGTTCGCAGCGGTTAATTTTCAGATGGTCGGCGACAATCCAGTGCGCATGGCTTGCGTCCAGCATCGCGCGTTTCACCTCGGCATCCGCTTCTTTACCGGCGCTCAAACCGAGTTCGGCATGAATGGCGCACGCCCCAAGAATGGCGATATCTGCCCGATAACGGGACAGCAAAGACAGCGTGGCGCTGCCGGCAAACAGTCGCTGCTTGTGGTCCCATTTCCCGCCGAGCAGGATCAGCTCAATGTCTTCCCGGTCGCTAAAATGCTGGGCGATATCCAGCGAGGGGGTAATAACGGTGAGCGGCCCCTGAAGAAAGGTGGCGACGGCCATCACCGTGCTTCCGGCATCCAGAAACAGGGTGGAGCCCGGTGGAACCTGCTGTGCGACCTGTTTACCCAGGCGCTGTTTGGTCTCCGGCAGCAGCGTATTGCGGCCCTGACGGTTCATGGCGGAGAGGTTGAGCGCGATGGCGCCGCCGTGGTTCTTCTGCGCAAGGCCCTGGTTTTCCAGGTCGGTCAGATCCCGACGAATGGTATCCGCCGAAACCTGCAGCTTTTCAGCCAGGTCGGTGATGCTGGCCTGGCCTTGCTCGCTGAGGATATCCAGGACGTAGCGTTGACGAGCGGTTTTGTGCATGGGGTACATTCCTGCAAAATGTCGCAATAGTTTGCATAATACAGCATTTTGACGCAGAGAGAAGGGGAATGTCCTCAGGACGATGTGCGGCGGCGTGATAATTCAGATAGGTGATTATTAAAATTTTATTAAGCAGGTATAAGTAAGCCGTTTTGAATGTTAATCACAATGTTATTGTTATGTTTTATTTAACGATTTGGGTTATGTAACCAGCGTATCGCCATTGCGTGGTGTTAAATGCTGTTTAATGGAAATTATGCAGTGTTTAATTGCTTTAATTAGTTTTTTAAAAGTTTTTAATTTTAAATTTATCCCTTTGGCTACGTAAACTGACACTTCTTTGAAAATCTTTGTGTCTGACTCGCTCTGAAATTAACGCAAAAATGTGCACGGAGGGAATTAAGAATTTTCCTTAGATAACAGAGAGTTTATATGTTTCATCTGAAAGGATACTTTTAGAGTTTTGTCCAGAAACCCCATATTTTTTCTTGCTTGTAACACCACATTAACATTGTGGCTGTAGTGGGGTATAACACATTTTGTTATGCTGCTAACCAGTTTAAGAAATAAGTAAATTCTTAATTGAAATAAGATGCGGGCAGATCTCATCTCCGATGGAAATGGGTATGGGGAGTATTACCTGAAATTCAGCAAGGTAGCTAAATAAGATATTTGTCTAATTATCTGTACCTCTTCTTGGGTATTTGCTTGAGTATCACTCAGAGTCAGGGAGATAACATGACGATATTACGAAAGCCTATGTTACGCCGATTTACAGCAGCACTGGCATTCATTTCATTAGCCATAAATACGGCTTTCGCCAATAGTAATCAGGTGGGTATTGCCCCGGTGGCAACCACAACCTTAAAAGAAAGTATTCTTTTTGCGATCGATCGCGATCCGTCAATTAGCCAGCAGGCCGCGCAATTAGGTATTGGCCAGGCACAAATAGATGAAGCGCGCAGCGGCTGGATGCCGCAAATATCGTTGAACGGGAGTACAGGGCACAGCCAGACCACCGATTCCAGCGGGTCGCTGAAGAATTCAGCCGCCTGGGGGCTGAGCCTGACGCAGCTGCTGTACGATTTTGGCAAGACCAATAACAGCATCAGCCAGTCCTCCGCCCAGCGCGATAGCTACCGCTATCAGCTGATGGGCACGCTTTCTGACGTGGCGGAAAAAACGGCGCTGAGCTATGTCGAGGTCAAACGCTATTCCGATCTGCTGCAGGCGGCAAAAGATAACGTACAGGCGCTCAAGAACGTCGAGCAGCTGGCAAAGCTTCGCGCAGACGCGGGCGTGAGTTCTACGTCCGATGAGCTTCAGACCCGCACGCGCATTGCCGGCATGCAGGCGACGGTCGCGCAGTATCACGCCGCCTTAAACAGCGCGCGCGCCAGGCTTGCGGTATTAACCGGAATGCAGGCAGAGGCCTATTCGCCGGTGCCCGCGAATCTTGCCGTGGAGCCGGACTCGCTCAACCGCATCGATTATTCCCTGATACCGGCGGTGATGGCCGCGCAGAACATGGAACGTTCGGCCCAGTATGGCGTGGAAACGGCGAAGTCCCAGCACTGGCCGACGTTAAGCCTGAAGGGGGGGCGCACCCGTTATGAATCGGACAACCGTTCCTACTGGGACGACCAGATACAGCTCAATATCGACGCGCCGCTGTATCAGGGGGGCGCGGTTTCCGCGCGCGTTCGACAGGCGGAAGGCGCACGGGCCATGGCCTCCTCTCAGGTCGATCAGGCGCGTTTCGATGTCCTGCAAAAGGCCTCCGTCGCGCAGGCTGACTGGACCGGCGCGCGGGGACGAATGGAGGCGGGGAAGCAACAGCTGGAAAATGCGCTGCGGGCCCGCGATGTTTATAAAAATGAATACACCCTGAGCAAGCGGAGCATTAACGATCTGCTCAGCGTTGAGCAGGATGTCTGGCAGGCCACCTCAGCGAAAATAATCGCCGAGTATGACGGCTGGAGTTCGGCAATTAATTATGCTTCCGCGGTTGATAATTTAATGCCGCTTATTGGAATAGAGAAAAACGCTGCCGCAAAATTACCCGACTTGAGTTAATAAAAGACGCGCAGTGTTGCGCAAAGTAAGACTGAAAATAATGGGTGTTTTTTCCCAGGGATAGCTACATCCGTCTGGTGGACATATCCACAGGAATCCGTACACCTGCAAGGAGAAGAATATGAGTAACATGAAAGTTGTTGATGTCATCATTCGCAAAACGGCGGAGAAAACGAAATTAACCGGCGAAGGAAATCTGTCGGTCTCTATTTCATCGCCGAGCGTGATTGAAATCCAGGGCTCTGCTCAGGATGTGGCGCGTTATGTCCGCCAGGGTAAAGATCTCCTCATTTATATGAAAGATGGCAGCGTTATTCGCTGCAATAACTATTTTGTCGAAGATCCAGAAACGCATAATCAGTCAGAGCTGGTGTTCAACGACCGTCAGGAACTGACGCATATTTCTTTTGCCGATGCCGGGGAAGCGTCAGGCGTTGCGGTGACCGAGTTAACCGCTCAGGCCACACCGATTAGCAGCATTCAACCTTTCCTCGAGCAGGAAAGCGTTTTAAGCGACGCGCCGTGGGGCTGGATTGCGGGGGCTGCGTTAGGCGGCGGTGCCATCGGGGCACTGCTGGCAAACGGCGATGACGGCGAAACTAAAACAAAAGTCATTGATAATACAAAAGAAGTTGAAAGCGCCACGCCGACCTTCTTGCTGTCGGATAAAGCGGGTGACAAGCAGGGCGTGCTTAGCGCAAACGAGATCACGGACGACAGCAACCCGACCTTTAGCGGTACCGGTCAGCCGGGCGCGACCATCCAGATCAAAGACAGCAGCGGCAGCACCATTGCCAGCGCCATGGTCGGTAAAGACGGCACCTGGACGGTAATATTACCGACCCAGACGGACGGGGAGCACACCTGGTCAGTCGTGCAGATCGACGGCAGTAAAACCACCTCTGCGGGCAGTATCACCGTGACGGTCTCTACCGCCGACGCCGCCATTACGCTGGCCACCACGGCGGGCGATAACGTGCTGAACGCCAGCGAGCAATCCGCGGGCTTTACGCTTTCCGGTGCCAGCAAAAACCTGGCGCAGGGTACCGCACTCACCGTGACGCTGAACGGCAAAACCTACGCGGCTGAAGTCGGGGCAGACGGCGCGTGGAGTGTTAACGTGCCTGCGGCGGACGCGCAGGCGCTGGGCGACGGTACCTGGACGGTCAACGTGAGCGGTAAAGACGCGGCGGGTAACACCGTCAGCGGAAGCCAGACGATTGGGGTGGATACCACCGCGCCAACCCTCTCTGTCGATACCCTCGCGCAGGACAACATCATTAATGCGGCTGAGCACAGCCAGCCGCTGACCCTGACCGGTAAAACGAATGCGGAAGCCGGTCAGATCGTCACGGTCACGCTGAACGGTAAAAACTATAACGCCACGGTGGGCAGCGACGGCACCTGGTCCGTCACGCTTGATGTGAACGACGTGCAGGCGCTGAGTGAGGGTAATCACACCCTGACGGTTAACGTTAGCGACAAAGCGGGCAACGGCTCGTCCGTGACGGCAGATTTCACGGTGGATACCGCCGCGCCGATCGTCACCATCCATACCGTGGCGGGCGACGATATCCTCAATATCAGCGAGCAGGGCCAGGCGCACATTATTTCCGGCCTGGCGAGCGGTGCCGCCGCGGGCGATGTGGTCACCGTGACCCTTGGCGGCCAGACCTTCACCGGTGTGGTGCTGGCGGACGGCAGCTGGAGCGTGGGCGTTCCGGCGTCCGTGCTGGGCGCGCTGGGTGAAGGCAACCACACGCTTTCGGTTTCCGTCACTGACGCGGCAGGCAACACCGGCAGCGCCACGCACGGCATTACGCTGAGCGGACACCCGCCGGAATTTACGATTGACGCCATCAGCCAGGATAACGTCCTGAATGCCCAGGAGGCGATGCAGCCGCTGAGCCTGACCGGCACCAGCAACCTGCCGGACGGCTCCACCGTCACCGTGACGCTGAACAACGTCAGCTATCAGGCAACCGTCGAAAACGGTATCTGGGCTGTCCAGGTGCCGGTGTCCGACGTCCTGAATCTGGCGAACACGCTTTATACCGTCAGCGTCAGCGGGACCGACAGCGTGGGTAACAGCGGTTCTGCCGAGGCGAATCTGCTGGTGGATACCGTTCTTCCGCAGGTCATTATCAATACGTTTGCGGGCGACAACCTGGTCAATAACGCCGAAGCGGGCGTCGATCAAACCCTCAGCGGTCGCGTTACCGGCGCGGCGGCGGGCGATACCGTCTCCATCACCGCAGGCGGCAAGAGCTACACCGCAACGGTTGGCAGCGACCTGACCTGGAGCGTGAAAATCCCGTCAGCGGATCTTCAGGCGTTCGGCGACGGGGATTTGACCTTCACCGCGTCCGTCACCAACGGGCACGGCAATACCGGCACCGGCGAGCGTGATATCAACATCAACGCGGAGCTGCCGGGCCTGCGCGTGAACACCATTTCCGGCGATGACGTGATCAACGCCATCGAACAGCAGCAGGATCTGAGCGTCACCGGCTCCAGCACCCATCTGGCCGCGGGCACGCAGATTGTCGTCACCATCAACAATGTGGAGTACGTCACCGCGGTTAACGCCAGCGGCAGCTGGCAGATCGGCGTTCCGGCGGTGGACCTGCAGGCCTGGACGGCGGGCGGCATGACGGTTAGCGTCAGCGCGGTAGATGCCTGGGGCAATCCCGTTGCGGCTGAACACCCGATTGAACTCGATCTGAACGCCGTGGCGGTCACCATTGATACCGTCTCCGGCGATGACCTGCTGAATGCGGCAGAAAAAGGCGGTGATTTAACCCTTTCCGGCCAGACGCAGGGCGTGGAGGTGGGGCAGACCGTGGTGGTGAAATTCGCCGACCAGACCTTCACCGCGCAGGTGCAGCAGGATGGCTCCTGGAGCCTGACAGTACCCGCCAGCGCTATGGAAACCCTGATCGACGGGCGCGCGCAGGTGAGCGTCAGCGTCACTAACGTCAGCGGCAACAGCGCCGACGCCGCGCGTGTGGTCACGGTGGATACGCAGCCTCCGGCGATTACGCTCGATAACCTGACCGCCGACAACATCATCAATGCCGCTGAAGCGCAGCAGGATTTACTGTTAAGCGGCAGCAGCAGTGCGGAACCTGGCCAGACGGTCACCGTGACGCTGAACGGCAAAACGTATCAGACCACGGTCCAGACGGACGGTACGTGGCAGCTGAGCGTGCCTGCGGCTGACGTGGGTGACCTTAACGACGGCATTGTGACCGTGACGGCCACCGTCAGCGACGTGGCGGGCAACGCCAGCAGCGCGGACCGCGTGGGTCTGGTGGACGCAACCGTACCGCAGGTGACCATTAACGACTTTGTCACCGACACCAACACCGTTAACCAGCTCGCCCATTCACAGGCGCAGATCCTGAGCGGCTCCGTCACCGGTGCGGCGGCGGGCGACCTGGTCACCATCACCATTAACAGCGTCGATTACACCACCGTGGTGGATGCGGCGGGGAACTGGAGCCTTGGCCTGCCGGCGTCCGTCGTGCAGGGACTGACTGACGGCACCTGGACCATCGACGTCTCCGTGACCGACCGATCCGGCAACACCGGAAGCAGTTCGCTGGATGTGGTGGTGAATACCGTGACGCCTGTTATCGGTATTAACACGCTGGCGGCGGACGACGTGATCAACGCGACCGAGAAGGGCGAAGATCTGCTGCTCTCCGGCACCAGCAACCAGCCGGAAGGCACGACCATTACGGTGACCCTGAACGGCATTCAGTACACCGCCACCGCTGACGCCAGCGGAAACTGGAGCGTGACCGTACCGGCCTCGGCCGTAAGCGCGCTGGGAGAAGCCCATTACACCGTGACGGCGAGCGTCACGGATAGCGCAGGCAACAGCGCCTCAACCTCGCACGATGTGCTGGTGGACAGCTCGCTGCCGGTGGTAACGATCGACACCCTGGCGGGCGACAATATCGTTAACGCAGCGGAAGTAGCGGCAGGGCAAACCCTGACCGGTAAGGTGACGAACGCGGCGGCAGGTGACACTGTCACCATTATCCTTGGCGGCCAGACCTACACGGCTACCGTGCAGGACGATCTGTCCTGGAGCCTGCCGTTAAGCGAGAGCCAGTTAACCGCGCTCGGCAACGGCGACCTCACCGTATCCGCCAGCGTGACCAACGCGCACGGCAATACCGGCTCTTCTTCTCACGACTTCACCATCGACGCCCAGATCCCGGGACTGCGTATTGATACCGTGGCGGGTGACGACGTAATTAACGTGATTGAACACGCTCAGAACCTGATTGTGTCCGGTACCAGCACCGATCTGGCGGCGGGCAACACCGTGACCGTGACCATCAACGGCAAAACCTATTCGGCAACGGTACTGGCGGACGGCACCTGGCAGGCGGCGGTACCGGCGGCCGACGTGTCCCAGTGGGCGGACGGTTCGCTGGATATCAAGGCAAGCGCGCAGGATGCCTCCGGCAACCCGGTGGCTATCGGCACCGTTGTGGATGTGGATCTCACCCCGGTTGCCATCAGCATCGACAGCGTGACCGACGATAACGTGCTTAACGCGGCGGAAAAAGGCCAGGATCTGGTGCTTTCCGGCACCACCTCCAACGTTGAAGCGGGTCAGACCGTGACCATTACCTTTGCGGGTAAAACCTATACCACGACGGTGGATGCCAGCGGCGACTGGACCTGGACCGTTCCGGCAGCCGATTTGAGCGGCCTGAAAGACGGTGACGCCAGCGTGCAGGTAACCGTCACCAGCGTGAACGGCAACGCGGCGTCTTCGGCGCAGGAATTCAGCGTCGACACTACCGCGCCGACGGTGACCATCAACACCATCAGCCATGATAATATGCTGAACGCGGCAGAGGCGGCGCAGGATCTGACCCTGAGCGGCACCTCTACTGCCGAAGCAGGCCAGACGGTCACCGTGACCTTCAACGGCAATCAGTACACCGCGCAGGTGCAGGCGGACGGCAGCTGGACGCTCGACGTTCCGGCGGCGGATATGGCAGGCATCGCCGACGGCAGCGCGGCGGTGACGGCGACCGTGTCCGACAAAGCAGGCAACCCGGCCAGCGCGGGCTCTTCGGTGCTGGTCGACACCACCGTACCGCAGATTTCGTTCAACATCGTCGCGGGCGACGACGTCGTGAATATTGCCGAGCACGGCCAGGCGCTGATCGTCTCCGGTAAGGTCACGGGCGCGCAGGCGGGTGACGTGATTACCGTGACCCTGAACGGCAAAGACTACACCGCCATGCTGGACGCGTCCGGCAGCTGGAGCGTGGGCGTTCCGGCGGCGGACGTGGGCGCGCTGGTTAACGGCGAACAGACGATCTCCGCGACACTCACCGATAAAGCCGGTAACAGCACCACCGCGACGCACGCGTTTGACGTTTCCCTGATCGCGCCGGTGGTTGCCATCAATACCCTGGCGGTTGACGACGTGATCAACGCGACCGAGAAAGGCCAGGATCTGCTGGTGTCCGGCACCAGCAACCAGCCGGACGGAACCACCATTACGGTGACCCTGAACGGTATCAGCTATACGGCCACCACCGACGCCAGCGGGAACTGGAGCATCAGCGTTCCGGCGGCAAACGTCTCCGCGCTGGGCGAAGCGAGCTACGTGGTGACGGCGAGCGTAACCGACACCGCGGGCAACAGCGCAAGCACCGGCCACAGCGTGCTGGTTGACAGCGCGCTGCCGCAGGTCACCATCAACCCTGTCGCCACGGACGATGTCATTAACGCAGCGGAAGTGGCTGCCGGGCAGACCCTGAGCGGCAAAGTGAGCGGCGCGGCGAGCGGTGACACTGTCACGATTTCAATTGGCGGCAATACGTACACCGCGATGGTTCAGGACGATCTGAGCTGGTCGGTCAACGTGCCGTCCACGGTCTTAACCGCCATCGGTAACGGCGATCTGACCGTGTCAGCCAGCGTCACCAACGGCCACGGCAACACCGGAACCGGCGAGCGCGAAATCGTTATAGACGCTAACCTGCCGGGCCTGCGCGTGGATACCGTGGCGGGCGACGATGTCATCAACAGCATTGAGCACGCTCAAAACCTGATTATCACCGGCTCCAGCGAAGGCCTGGCAACGGGCGCGGCGTTAACGGTGACCGTCAACGGCAAAACCTACGCCGCAACCGTGCTTGCAGACGGCACCTGGACGGCGGCCATTCCGGCGGCAGACGTCAGCGCGCTGAATGCGGGCACGATTGCCGTGACCGTGGAAGGCCAGAGCGCGGCGGGCAATCCGGTTTCCATCAGCCACGACGTGAAGGTGGATCTGGCGGCAGTCGCCATCAGCATTAACCCGATTGCATCGGACGACGTAATCAACGCGGCTGAGAAAGGCGCGGACCTGGTGCTGTCTGGCTCGACCTCCAACGTGGAAGAAAACCAGACCGTCACCATTACCTTCGGCGGCAAGTCGTACACCGCGACGGTCGATGCCGACGGCAACTGGACGGCGACCGTACCGTCCGCTGATTTGGGCAGCCTGAAAGACGGCGATGCCAGCGTGCAGGCGAGCGTCACCAACGTGAACGGCAACGGCGCGTCGGCGGGCCGCGAGTACAGCGTGGACGCGACCGCGCCGACGGTATCTATTGAGATCGTCAGCGACAACAACATCATCAATGCTGCCGAAGCGCAGCAGGATCTGGTCGTTAACGGCGTGACCAACGCCGAAGCGGGCCAGACCGTCACCGTGACGCTGAACGGCGTGGACTACACCACCACCGTGCAGGCAAACGGCAGCTGGAGCGTGACCGTGCCGTCCGCGGATCTGAGCGGTATTACCGACGGCAACTACACCATCAGCGCCGCCGTGTCTGATAAGGCGGGCAACCCGGCCTCAGCGGATCGCGACGTGCTGGTCGATACCACCGTCCCGCAGCTGACCATCCACACCGTTTCCGACGACGACGTGATCAACAGCGCCGAGCATGCGCAGGCACTGATTGTCACGGGTTCTGTGACCGGTGCGGCGGCGGGCGATGTGGTCACCGTCACCCTCAACGGCAAATCGTACACCGCCACCCTGGATGCCTCAGGCAACTGGAGCGTGGGCGTGCCTGCGGCGGACGTTACCGCCCTGGCCGCCGGAGATTACACCATTACCGCGGCGCTGACCGATAAAGCGGGCAACAGCAACAGCGCCACGCACGGCGTAGAGGTGAACCTGACCGCGCCGGTGCTGACCATTGACACCGTTTCCGGTGACGATGCGATCAACAATGCCGAGAAAACCCAGGATCTAACGATCTCCGGTACGGCTTCCGGCCTGGCGGCAGGCGCGGTGGTGACCGTGATGCTGAACGGTAAAGCGTACAGCGCGCAGGTGGACGATAACGGAAAATGGACGACTACCATTCCGGCGAACGAGGTCGGTCAGCTGGGCGAGGCGCTTTATACCGTCACCGCCTCAGCAACGGACAGGGTCGGCAACAATACCAGCGCGTCGCACACCGTGAACGTGGAATCCGTTCTGCCGGGCGTGATCGTCAACACCATTGCAGGTGACGACGTCATTAACGCGGCGGAGCTGGCAGCCGGGCAGACCATCAGCGGTAAGGTGGTGAATGCCGAAGCGGGCAACACCGTGACCGTGACCATTGGCGGCAACAGCTACACCGCAACGGTGCAGAGCGATCTCACCTGGTCCGTTAACGTGCCGGAATCCGTGCTGACCGCGCTGGGCAACGGCGATTTGACGGTGTCAGCCAGCGTCACGAACGGCGTGGGCAATAGCGGAACGGGCGAACGCGAAATCGTGATAGACGCTAACCTGCCGGGCCTGCGCGTGGATACCGTGGCGGGTGACGACGTGATCAACAGCATCGAACACGGGCAGAATCTGATTATCACCGGCACCAGCGACGGGCTGGCGGCGGGCGCGGCGCTGACCGTCACCGTAAACGGCAAAACCTATCCGGCGACCGTGCTGGCGGACGGCACCTGGAGCGCGGCGATCCCTGCGGCGGACGTGGGTGCGCTGGCCGCAGGCACGGTTACCGTGACCGTTGCGGGCCAGAGCAGCGCCGGTAACCCGGTCTCCATCAGCCACGATGTGACGGTGGATCTGGCGAGCGTTGCCATCAGCATTGACGCCATCGCCACCGACGACGTGATTAACGCGGCCGAGAAGGGCGCAGATCTGGTGCTCTCCGGCACTACCTCGAACGTTGAGGAAAACCAGACCGTCACCATCACCTTCGGCGTCAAGAGCTACACCGCGACCGTCGGCGCCGACGGCAAATGGACCGCCACGGTGCCAGCGGCCGATCTGGCGGGTCTGAAAGACGGCGACGCCAGCGTGCAGGTGAGCGTCACTAACGTGAACGGCAACAGCGCCTCGGCGGGCCGCGAGTACAGCGTGGATGCGACCGCACCGTCCGTGACCATCAATACCCTGGCGAACGACGACATTCTGAATGCCGCCGAAGCGAAGAGCGATCTGGCCGTATCCGGTACCAGCACCGCCGAAGCGGGCCAGACGGTCACCGTATCGCTGAACGGCAAAGACTACACCACAACCGTCAGCGCGGACGGCAGCTGGACGCTGAACGTCCCGGCGGCGGATCTGGCTGGATTCACCGACGGCAGTGTGACCGTCACCGCATCGGTCAGCGATAAAGCGGGTAACCCGGCGTCCGTGGATCACAACCTGGCGGTAGATATCACCGCGCCTTCGGTGACCATCAACACCGTGGCGGGCGACGATGTCATTAACATCGCAGAACACGGCCAGGCGCAAATCATCAGCGGCACCGCCACCGGCGCGGCAGCGGGCGATAAGGTCACCGTAACGATTGGCGGCCAGACCTACACCACCGTGCTGGACGCGGCGGGGAACTGGAGCGTGGGCGTACCGGCGAACGTCATTTCCGGCCTCAGCGACGGCACCGTGACCGTCACGGCGTCAGTCACCGACGCGGCGGGCAACACCGGTACCGGCAGCCATGACGTGACCGTCGATACCGGTCTGCCATCGGTGGCCTTCAACGCCATCAGCGATGACAACGTGCTGAACGCGGTGGAGAAAGGTCAGGATCTGAGCGTCAGCGGCACCAGCGCCAACCTCGCGGAAGGCACCGTGGTGACCGTGACCCTCAACGGTAAAAACTACACGGCGACGACGGCGGCAGACGGCACCTGGAGCCTGACCGTTCCGGCAGCGGATCTGGCCGGTCTCGGCCAGGCCAATTACACCCTGAACGCGACCGCCACCAACGGCGTGGGCAACAGCGTGAGCAATACCGCGAACCTGCTGGTGGACACCGCGCTGCCGACCGTCACCATCAACACCGTGGCGGGCGACAACGTCATCAACGCGGCGGAAGTGGCAGCAGGCCAGACCCTGAGCGGCACCGTGGCGAACGCCGAAGCGGGCAATACCGTTACCGTCACCCTTGGCGGCAACAGCTACACCGCAACGGTGCAGAACGATCTGACCTGGTCCGTGAACGTGCCGTCTGACGTGCTGACCGCGCTGGGCAACGGCAGCCTGAGCGTGACGGCGACCGTCACCAACGGCCACGGCAACACCGGCACCGGCGAGCGCGAAATCGCTATCGACGCTAACCTGCCGGGCCTGCGCGTCGACACCGTCGCGGGTGATGACGTGGTCAACACCATCGAACACGCGCAGAACCTGATCGTCACCGGCTCCAGCGACGGGCTGGCGGCAGGCACGGCGCTGACCGTCACCGTCAACGGTAAAGACTATGCGGCGACGGTGCTGGCGGACGGCACCTGGAGCGCGGCGATCCCGTCCTCCGACGTGAGCGCGTGGCCGGAAGGCACCGTCAAAATCAGCGTGACCGGCGACAGCTCTGCGGGTAACCCGATTACCATCAGCCACGACGTGACGGTAGATCTGGCGACCGTTGCCATCAGCATCAACGCCATCGCCACCGACGACGTGATTAACGCGGCGGAGAAGGGCGCGGATCTGGTGCTGTCCGGTGCGACCACCAACGTGGAAGCCGGGCAGACCGTGACCATCAGCCTGAACGGCAAAATCTACACAACTACCGTGGACGACAGCGGTAACTGGACCTGGACCGTACCGTCTGCGGACCTGGTACACCTCAGGGACGGTGACGCCAGCGTGCAGGTGAGCGTCACCAACGTGAACGGCAACAGCGCCTCGGCGGGGCGCGAGTACAGCGTGGATGCAACCGCGCCGTCCGTGACCATTCATACCCTGGCGGCTGACGATATTCTGAACGCCGCAGAAGCGCAGTCCGATTTGACCGTATCCGGCACCACCACCGCCGAAGCGGGCCAGACCGTGACCGTGACGCTGAACGGCAAAGACTACACCACAACCGCAGGCGCGGACGGCAGCTGGACGCTGAGCGTTCCGGCGGCGGATCTGGCATCGCTCGGCGACGGCAGCGTCACCGTGACGGCGAGCGTCAGCGACAAGGCGGGCAACCCGGCGTCGGCGGATCGCAATCTGACGGTGGACGTGACCGTGCCTGCGGTGACCATCAACACCGTGGCGGGCGATGACGTCATTAACCTCGCAGAACACAGCCAGGCGCATATCGTCAGCGGCACCGCCACCGGCGCGGCAGCGGGCGATAAGGTCACCGTTACGATTGGTGGCCAGACTTACACCACCGTGCTGGACGCGGCGGGGAACTGGAGCGTGGGCGTACCGGCCAGCGTGATTTCCGGCCTCAGCGACGGCACCGTGACCGTCACTGCGTCAGTCACCGACGCGGCGGGCAACACCGGCACCGGCAGCCATAACGTGACCGTCGATACCGGCCTGCCGTCCGTGGCGTTCAACGCCATCAGCGGCGATAACGTGCTGAACGCGGTGGAGAAAGGTCAGGACCTGAGCGTCAGCGGCACCAGCGCCAACCTGGCGGAAGGCACCGTGGTGACCGTGACCCTCAACGGCAAAAACTACACTGCAACGACGGCGGCGGACGGCACCTGGAGCCTGACGGTTCCGGCAGCGGATCTGGCCGGTCTCGGCCAGGCCAATTACACCCTGAACGCGACCACCACCAACGGCGTGGGCAACAGCGTCAGCAACACGGCGACCCTGCTGGTCGATACCGCGCTGCCGACCGTCACCATCAACACCGTGGCGGGCGATAACGTCATCAACGCGGCGGAAGTGGCCGCAGGCCAGACCATCAGCGGTAAGGTAGCGAACGCGGAGGCGGGCAACACGGTAACCGTGACTATCGGCGGCAACAGCTACACCGCAACGGTGCAGAGCGATCTCACCTGGTCCGTGAACGTGCCGGAATCCGTCCTGACGGCGCTGGGCAACGGTGACCTGACGGTGTCAGCATCCGTCACCAACGGCCACGGCAATACCGGCGTGGGCGAGCGCGAAATCACTATCGACGCCAGCCTGCCGGGACTGCGCATTGATACCGTGGCGGGCGACGATGTGATCAACAGCATCGAGCACGGGCAGAATCTGATCGTTACCGGCTCCAGCGACGGGCTGGCGGCAGGCACCACGCTCACCGTGACCGTCAACGGCAAAACCTATGCGGCCTCCGTGCTGGCAGACGGCACATGGAGCGCGGCGATCCCGGCGGCGGACGTTAGCGCGCTGAATGCGGGCACGGTCACCGTGACCGTTGCAGGCCAGAGCGCGGCGGGCAACCCGGTGACCATCAGCCATGACGTGACCGTCGATCTGTCAGCGGTGGCTATCAGCATCGATGCGATTGCCACCGACGACGTGATTAACGCGGCGGAGAAAGGCGCGGATCTGGTGCTGTCCGGCAGCACCTCGAACGTAGAGGAAAACCAGACCGTTACCGTCATCTTCGGCGGCAAGACGTACACCGCGAAAGTCGATGCCGACGGTAACTGGACGGCCACCGTGCCGTCTGCGGATCTCGCGGGCCTGAAGGACGGCGATGCCGGCGTGCAGGTGAGCGTCACCAACGCGCACGGCAACAGCGCCTCGGCGGGCCGCGAGTACAGCGTGGACGCCACCGCGCCAGCCGTGAGCATCGATACGGTCGCAGGCGATAACGTGATTAACGCCAGCGAAGCGGCTGCGGGCGTGGCCATTTCCGGCACCACCACGGCGGAAGTCGGTCAGACGGTCACCGTGACGCTGGGCGGGAAGAGCTATACCGCGCAGGTGCAGCAGGGCGGCATCTGGAGCGTGAACGTGCCGGGCACAGACCTGTCCGCACTGGCGGATAACGGCTACACCGTGCAGGTCAGCGTGAGCGACGCCGCGGGTAACCCGGGCAGCGCGGGCAAAGCGATTACGCTTGATACCACGCCGCCGACCGTCAGCTTTAACGCCGTCGCGGGCGATGACGTCATCAACAGCGTGGAGCACGGGCAGGCGCAGATCGTCAGCGGCACGGCAACCGGCGCGAGCGTCGGCGATAAGCTGGTCATCACCATCGGTTCGAACCAGTACACCACCACCGTTGACGCCAGCGGAAACTGGAGCGTGGGCGTGCCGGCCAGCGTGATTTCCGCGCTGACCGACGGCACCGTGACCCTCAGCGCGACGATTACCGACAGCGCGGGCAACAGCAGCACCCAGACCCACGACGTGGTAGTGAACACGGCCTCCGTGGCGCTGACCATCAATACCCTCAGCGGCGATGACGTCATCAACGCGGCTGAAGCCGGTTCGGCACTGGTAATTAACGGCTCCAGCGCCCAGTTCGCCAGCGGTACGCAGGTCACCGTGACGCTGAACGGCAAGAGTTATACGGCCACCATCCAGAGCGACGGCAGCTGGACGACCACCGTTCCGGCCGCCGACGTGGGCGCCCTGGCCGATGGCGCGAGCTACCAGGTGTCCGTCTCGGCGCAGGACAGCGCGGGCAACAGCGCGTCGGCGACCCACGGCATCAGCGTGGATACCACCGCGCCGGTCGTGAGCATTGCGACGCTGTCGGGTGACGACATGCTGAACGCGCTTGAAGCGCAGCAGCCGCTGACCGTGCACGGCTCTTCAAGCGCGGAAGCGGGCCAGACCGTCACCGTGACGCTGGGCGGCAAAACCTACACTGCCACCGTCGCGAACGACGGGACGTGGACGCTGGATGTTCCTGCAGCCGATTTGGCCGCGCTGAGCCAGGGCGCGCTGACGGTGACCGCCTCGGTCAACGATAAAGCGGGTAATAACGGCCAGACCACGCACACCTTAACGGTCGATACCGTCGCGCCAACCGTGACCATCAGCACCGTGGCCGATGACGATATCGTTAACAACGCGGAGCAGCTGGCGGGCCAGACCATCAGCGGCACCACCACGGCGGAACAGGGCCAGACGGTGACCGTCTCCTTCAACGGGCACAGCTATCAGGCGACCGTCGGGGCGGACGGTTCGTGGTCGGTCTTCGTGCCGGGCCGTGATTTCCTCGGCCTGAGCGACGGGGATTACACCATCACCGCTTCGGTAAGCGACAGGGCGGGCAACCCGGGCAGCGCGACGCACGACGTGACGCTGAACGGCGATGTCCCAACCATCACCATCAACACTTTTGCGCAGGACGATATCGTCAACGCCGCCGAGCACGGCACGCCGCTGGTCGTCAGCGGCACCACCGACGCCCCGGCGGGCCAGACGGTGACCATCACGCTGAACGGTAAAACCTACACGGCGACCGTCCAGAATGACGGCAGCTGGAGCTATACGGTGGGCAGCGCAGACGTGGCCGCGCTGGCGGACGGCGGTTCGTACGTCATTAACGCGCAGGTCAGCAACACCATCGGCAACAGCGGCAGCGATAACCACACCGTGACCGTGGATCTCACCGCGCCGTCGATGGGCATCAGCATTGATTCGCTGCAAAACGACACCGGCCTGAGCGCGAGTGATTTCATCACCAACGATAGCCAGGTGGTGGTCAACGGCTCGCTGACCGCGCAGCTCGGCAATAACGAGAAGGCGCAGATCAGCCTTGACGGCGGCACCACCTGGATTGACCTGACCGTGACCGGCACCACCTGGCGCTACACCGATGGCCGCACCCTGACGGACGGTACGTATCAGTATCAGGTGCGCGTTATCGATAACGCGGGCAACGTGGGGGCGACGGACAGCCAGGACGTGGTGATTGACCTGACGAAGCCTGCGGCGACGACCATTACGGTTGATTCCATCACCCAGGATACGGGTCTGTCCGGCAGCGACTTTATCACCAGCGCCAGCCAGATCAGCCTGAAAGGGACGCTCGGCGCGGCGCTGGGCAGCGGCGACCACGCGCAGATCAGCCTCGACGGCGGCGTTACCTGGACAGACGTCAGCGTCAGCGGCCTGAGCTGGACCTATGTCGATGGCCGCACGCTGGCCGACGGGGATTACAACTACCAGCTGCGCGTGATTGACGACGCGGGCAATATCAGCGCCACCGCCAGCCAGGTGGTGACCATTGATACGGTTGCGCCGGACGCCAGCAAAACGATCGCCATCGACAGCATCAGCGACGATACCGGCCTGAGCGTCAGCGACTTTGTCACTAACGATACGTCCCTGACGCTGCACGGCTCGCTCGGCGCGACGCTGGCCGACGGCGAATATGCCCAGATCAGCATCGACGGCGGCGTCACCTGGCAGAACGTGATTGTTACCGGCAACAGCTGGTACTACGTCGATAGCCGCACGCTGGGTAACCAGACCTATGACTACTACGTTCGCGTGGTGGATGCGGCGGGCAACGTGGGGGCCAGCGCCCATCAGCAGGTGACCGTCGATACGGTCGCCCCGGATGCGGCGATTACGGTGACCGTGGATAACATCACCGTGGATACCGGCTTCGACAATAACGACTTCCTGACCAGTTCGACCTCGTACACGCTGCACGGAACGCTCGGCGCAGAGCTGGGCGCGGGTGAATTCGTGCAGGTGAGCATGGACGGCGGCAGCACCTGGGTGTACGCCACCGTCAGCGGTACGCAGTGGAGCTACAGCGACACCCGTACCCTGACCGACGGCAGCCATAACTACCAGGTGCGGGTCGTTGACCAGGCGGGGAACGTCGGGGCAACCACCTCGCAGGCGGTGACGGTGGATACGCAGGCGCCGCAGTACGGCATCACCATCGACAGCATCAGCGAAGATACCGGCCAGTCCGGGAGTGATTTCATCACCATGGACACCACGCTGACCATCAACGGTTCGCTGGGCAGCGCGCTGGCAAACGACGAGCGCGTACAGATCAGCCTGGACGGCGGGAACACCTGGTCAGATGCCACGGTCACCAACCAGCGCTGGAGCTACACCGATACCCGCGATCTGGCTGACGGGGACTACACCTACCAGGTGCGGATTATCGACCAGGCGGGCAACGTTGGCTCTACCGCCTCTCAGGTGGTGACGGTAGACACCACGCCGCCAACCACAGTGGGAACCGTAGTGAGCTATACCGACGGCGAAGGTGAGCGTCAGGGGACCTTTGGTAGTGCGGTAGCGACGGACGATAACTCGCCGCTGATCAACGGTACGCTTAACCGCGCCCCGGACGACGGTGAAATTGTGCAGCTCTATCGTGACGGGGTCCTGCTCGGCCAGGTGACCATGAACGGCAGCGCAAGCTGGTCCTTCCAGGACAACGGCCTCAGCGACGGCAACCACACCTACATTGTGCGCGTCACCGACAGGGCCGGTAACTACACGGAATCGGACGGCTTTGTGCTGAACGTTGATACCAGCATCCCGACCACCACGGCGGCGATTACCGCGCAGACCACGTCGGACACCACGCCGATCGTCAGCGGTACCGTCTCCGCTGACCTGGTGAACGGTGAATACCTGGTGGTAACGGTGAACGGAAAAACCTACACCTCCCAGACCGGCGGCGCGGTGGTGGTCGATCCGGATCACAACACCTGGTATCTGCAGATCCCGGACGGCGATGCGCTGAGCGTGTCGAGCTACAGCGTGACGGCGCAGGTGAAGAGCAGCGCGGGGAACGGTAATACCACCGGTACGGCGACCGGCAGCCTGGTGATTGATACCACCTCGGTGAATACCGACTGGGCAACCACGGCGGGGAACAGCAACAACTCCACCATGACCCTCGGCATGAACAGCAGCGGTCTGTGGAATATCATTGCTAACGGCCAGTCATACTCCAGCAGCGATAGCTCGACCTATGCCGGAAATGCGCTGACCAACACCCGCGGCTATTACGTGGTGAGCCAGACCGCAGCCGACTTTGACCGTAACGGCACGCAGGATATCTTCGCGACGGAAAATACCTACGCCGGGTCAACGCAGGTGATGTGGACCTACGATGGCAGCACCTATAACGCCAGCCAGCTGGCGATGGGCACCACCATCTGGTACGGCGGCGTGATTGCCTACGACAAAACCGGCGATGGCTATCTGGATCTGGCGTACGGCGATGCCGGCATGGACTCACTGACCTACCTGGTGAACAACAACGGCGTTCTGTCGCCGGACGGCACCGGTGGCGAAGGCGGTTTCTACGGCCAGTTCGATTCCGGGCGTGAAATCTCCGGCGTCGACCTGAACAACGACGGCACGGTGGATATCGTTCAGCACACCAACCGCAGCGGCGCGTACTCGTTAACCGTGATCAACAACAACGGTAACGGCACGCTCTCTATCGGTCAGAACCTGACCAACGTGTTTGTGGCAAACGCCTCGAATACCACCACGGCGGCGTCCATGACGTGGGCGGACTTCAACGGCGATGGCTACATGGATCTGTACCTGGGCAGCAGCTACAACAACAACGGCGGGGTGATCTACTACAACGACGGTACCGGGAAGCTCTCTGCCACCAAGAGCGCGGTGGAAGCCTCTAACGCCACGGCGGGGTATCTGTCGGTGGCGGTGGACTGGAACGGTGACGGGCAGATGGACATCATCAAGCTCAGCACCTACGGCGGCTCGCAGACGGCGACCCTGTTCACCAACAACGGCTACGGTTCCACCTGGACCTCTAGCCAGCTGGCGTCCGGTATTGCCTACGCGACCGGCGTGGCGGCGGTGGACTACAACTGGGACGGCGCGCAGGATCTGCTGGTCTCTCAGCAGAACGGCAAGGTGGTGCTGATGCAAAACAGCAAAACCATTGCTGACGGCACCGCGATGCATCTGCACATTGTCGACAGCGAGGGCATCAACGCCTACTACGGCAACACGGTTAATCTGTACAACGCCGCGGGCGTGCTGGTGGCCTCGCAGATCATCAACGCCCAGTCAGGTATCGGGTCGAACGATACTTCTGCGCTGGTGAGCTTCTACGGTCTGGATCCGAATGAAACCTATTCGGCCGAGATCCTGAAGATCACCAACGGCGTGTCGGATAACGTCACCTGGAGCGGTCTGGAGGCGGGCAACGGCAAAGAGGGCTACGTCCTGACGGCCGAAGCCGCCACCGGCGGACACAGCGGGACCATCACCGGGACCGGGTATAACGACACCTTTATCGCAGAGAACGGCACCTATACCTACAACGGCTCCGGCGGCTGGAATACCCATTCCGACTACGACACCTGGAGCAACACCGGCGGGATGGACGTGGTGGATTACCGGAATGCGACCTCCGGCGTGACCGTTGATTTGCGCCTTTCTACCGCGCAGGACACCGGGTTCGGAACGTCACGACTGCTCAACATTGAGGGGATCAACGGCTCGGACTTCGACGACGTCATTACCGGCAACAGCGGTGATAACCAGTTCGAAGGCCGCGGCGGGAACGACACCTTCAACATCGGCAGCGGCGGTCACGATACGTTGCTCTACAAGCTGATCAACGCCTCGGATGCAACGGGCGGTAACGGCCACGATGTGGTGAACGGCTTTACGGTCGGCACCTGGGAAGGGACCGCGGACACGGATCGCATTGATCTGCGCGATCTGCTCTCCGGCAGCGGCTATACCGGCACGGGCTCGGCGAGCTACGTGAACGGCGTCGCCACCCTGGACAGCAGCGCGGGCAATATCAGCGATTACATCCGCGTGGTGCAGAACGGCAGCAATACCGAGATCCAGGTTGACCTGGACGGCACGGGAGGTCAGTTCTCGCCAACCACGCTGGTGACCCTGAACGGCGTGCAGACGGATCTGGCGACGCTGCTGGCAAACCATCAGCTGTTAATTGCGTAAACCAACGCCGCGGGGAGCGATCCCCGCGGCCTTTTGCGTTTCTTTACATGAATAGCCATAACCCTATATTTCACATGATTATTTTGCGGGCTCGTTTAGAAAGTGTTCGATTTTTAATCATTCCGTAAAGGTATCATTTCAGTGCGAAATTACCGCTCTGGACAGGACGTAGCATTATGAAGACACATCCACAGTACGAAACCCTGGCTGCAGGGCATGCTCATCATCGCGAAGCACTACCGGCTGGATTTCTCAGCGGAGCATGTGCGGGTCACGATTAACCATGAAAGCCAGTCTCCGCGCCAGCTGGTGCTGGAGGAGATGGCGCGCCAGCTTGGGCTGGGGATGCGTATGGTGGCGGCTGAAGCGGTATCCCTCGATCCGTGGCGCCTGCCGCTGCTGGCGGAATTCACCGGCGGACAAATCGCGGTCATTAACCGCATGGACAGTGAAGGCAACGTCAGCCTGCAGTTTAGCGGCGACGGCGGCCTGGAGACCACGCTGACGCGTGATGAGCTCGGGGCGCGGTTAAAAGGGCTGATGGTGTTGCGCCCGCTCGAATCCACGCCGGATGCCCGCGTGGACGACTACATCAAACCCTATGAGAAAAACTGGTTCTGGCAGCTGGCGCTGAAGGACTGGCGACGCTACAGCGATATTATGCTGGTGGCGCTGGTCGCCAACGTGCTGGCGCTCTCCGGCATGGTCTTCTCCATGCAGGTGTACGACAGGGTGGTGCCGTCGCAGTCGGAAGCCACGCTGTGGGTGCTGTTTGGCGGCGTGATGATCGCCATCGTGTTCGAATTCATCATGCGCATGCTGCGCGTGCATATTTCTGACGTGGTGGGGAAGCGCGCCGACCTGCGTATCTCTGAACGCGTGTTTGCCCACGCGCTGCGGATTAAAAACGGTGCACGCTCCAAATCAACCGGATCGTTTATTGCGCAGATCCGCGAGCTGGAGTCGGTGCGCGAGCTCATTACCTCGACCACCATTGCGGCGATTTCCGATCTGCCGTTCTTCCTGCTGTTCGTCTTTATTCTGTGGATGATTGGCGGCCCGCTGGTGCTGGTGGTCCTGCTCGCCGTGCCGCTGCTGCTTATCCCCGGCCTGCTGGTGCAGCGCCCGCTGGGGAAACTCTCCAGCGAAGGGATGCGTGAATCCGCCATCCGCAACGCCACGCTGGTGGAAGCGGTGCAGGGCATTGAGGACATCAAGCTGATGCGCGCCGAGCAGCGTTTCCAGAACCAGTGGAATAATACCAACGACGTCGCCGCCAGCGTCGGCATGAAGCAGCGCTGGCTGACGGGGTTACTGCTGACCTGGACTCAGGAGGTTCAGTCCATCGTCTACGCGGTGGTGCTGCTGGTGGGCTGTTACCTGGTCATCAGCGGCGACATGACTACCGGTGCGCTGGTGGGAACCTCGATTCTGGCGTCGCGCACCATCGCGCCGCTGTCGCAGATCTCGGGCGTGCTCTCGCGCTGGCAGTCGGCAAAGGTGGCCCGCAAGGGGCTGGACGACCTGATGCAGCGCCCGATTGACGATCCGCAGCACGGCAAGAAGGTGCATAAAGCCCACCTGCGCGGCGACTATGCGCTTGAGGACGTAGGGTTTTATTACGACGAGGAAGAAAAACTCACCGTGCTCAACATCAGCAAGCTGCAGATCCGCGCCGGAGAGCGCGTGGCGGTGCTCGGGCGCAACGGCTCCGGTAAAAGCACGCTGCTGCAGCTGCTGGCGGGCATGCAGGAGGCGCAGCAGGGCAGCATCCTGCTCGACGATATTGCCCTCAATCATCTGGACCCGGCAGACGTGCGCCGTGACATGCAGCTGCTCAGCCAGCAGGCCCGGCTGTTCTTTGGCTCCGTGCGGGACAACATCCTGATGGGGAACCCGTTAGCCACCGACGATGAGATTCATCAGGCGCTGGTTAACAGCGGCGCGCTGGAGTTTGTGCGCAAGCAGAAAATGGGGCTGAACTACATCATCAACGAGGGCGGGGCTGGCCTCTCCGGCGGACAGCGTCAGGCGCTGCTGCTGGCGCGAGCCCTGATTACCTCGCCGACTATTCTGCTGCTGGACGAGCCTACCGCCTGGCTGGACGAAATGAGCGAGAAGCAGTTTATTCAGCATCTTCACAAATGGCTGGGTAAACGCCGGACGCTGGTCGTGGCGACGCATCGCCTGCCGATCCTGGACCTGGTCGACCGCATCATCGTGCTGGAAAACGGTAAGGTGGTGATGGACGGCCCGCGCGATGCAATCCTGCACCAGCACGGTATGGCGCCGCAGAAAGCCGCGCAGCGTACGGTGACCATGAAGTCGGCGGCGGTTGCAGAGGAGGGCGCGGCATGAATGATTTCTCTCGTTTCAATAGCCGACTGAAGGAGCCACGCCTGCCGCGCTCGTCGCTGGTGGCATGGTCCCTGTTCGCCCTGCTGGCGGTGTTTATCGCCTGGGCAAGCCTGTTCCATCTGGATGAAGTGACGACCGGCAGCGGCAAGGTCATACCGTCTTCGCATGAGCAGGTCATCCAGTCTCTGGAAGGCGGCATCATTCACAGCCTGATGGTGCGCGAAGGCGACATCGTGGAACGCGGGCAGCAGCTCGCGCAGCTTGACCGGACAAAAACCGAGTCGAGCGTGCTGGAGAGCGAGTCTCGCCTGAATGCGGCGCTGGCGACCGCTGCGCGCCTGAAGGCTGAGGTGAACGACACGGAGCTCGCGTTTCCGGAGGAGCTGGATGACGACGTTGAGCTGGTCAAACAGGAAACGGCGCTTTACCAGTCCCGTCGTGAAAGCCTCGAAAAAGGGCTGGCCGGGTTGCGTCAGGGCGCCGAGCTGGTGCAGCGCGAGCTGTCGTTAACCCGTCCTCTGGTGACCCAGGGGGCGGCCAGCAAGGTTGAGGTGTTACGTCTTGAGCGTCAAAAAAATGAGCTTGAGAATAAAATCACCGAGATGAAAAACCAGTATTACGTTCGCGCCCGTGAGGAGCTGGCGAAAGCCAATGCGGAGATTGAGGCCCAGCGTTCGGTGATGAAAGGGCGTGAGGACTCCCTGACCCGACTGACCTTCAATGCCCCGGTTCGCGGGATCGTGAAGGATATTGACGTCACGACCGTGGGAGGCGTTATTCCGCCGAACGGCAAGCTGATGAGCCTTGTCCCGCTTGACGATCAGATGGTGGTCGAAGCGAAAATCTCGCCGCGCGATGTGGCGTTTATTCATCCCGGCCAGAAAGCGCTGGTGAAAATTACGGCCTATGACTACTCCATTTACGGCGGGCTGGAAGGGGAAGTGACCATGATTTCGCCGGACACCCTGCAGGATGAGGTGAAAAGGGATGTCTATTACTATCGCGTCTATATCCGTACCGACAGTAACCATCTGACCAATAAGCAGGGTCAGGAATTTCCGGTCTTTCCGGGCATGATTGCCACCGTTGATATTAAAACCGGCAGTAAAACCATTCTGGATTATCTATTGAAACCGCTGAACAAGGCAAAAGAGGCGCTGCGGGAACGATAGGGAAATGGCGTTCGGAACTCCGAACGCCTGCTGGATTATACGGTTGACGTCACGTTGTGAGCGTGGCGTCGCTCTTTAGGCACAACGTTGATGTAATGCGTAACATACGCAAAATATAAACCGGCATAATTTTCGACAAGGTCGATAAACGCCGGGTATATCGACATCCGACCATCACCACGATCTTTAAGATAACCCGCCTCTTGTGCCGACTTGACAATTCGGTTGACGTGGATGCGCGAAACAAAAAATTCCTTTGCGAGCGTGCTGGCTGAATAGTCAATGACCGCACCGTGAGCGGATTTATTTTTCATGGCCTGCAGATAGATATAAAGCATAATCATACGGCCGCCATCTTTATCGATAAATAACCCCACCTCAGGCAACACCTTTCTGAACGTTAATCCCCGAAAAAGATATTCAGCCGCGCGGCGGAAAAAGTTGTTTCTCAAAATATCATTATCCAGCAGGTTAACATTAATATTAAATGCCGGATAAAGAATGCTGACGGGCAAAAAAGCGCCGGACATATAACGCTTAAGTTCATTCAAGCCTTTTTCGGTTGGCGCGATTCTCGTTTTGCGTCGGTCATCCGTGCAGCGCCAGGTCCTGATGCGCCCGGTGGTTCTCAGTATCGTAATGATCGCAATCACGCTGTTGGGGCTGGCTATTTTATAGCGAGAGCATAACTCTTTAATCTCTGAAACTGACTCGGCCTGATTTCCAAAAATAAAACAACACATGGAGAGGATAATGTTAAACCGTGATTCCTGCAGCATTGTCTTATAGAACAAAGGTTGTTTTTTGTAGATGGTGTCATTAATTGTGTAGTGCTCTAATATTGCCTCACCGAATCGCGGATTGTTCTTTATAACATCCCTTCGATGTAGCAAGGCCCTGGATGAGATGTGATTATCCATAGCATTTTTCTCGTATTTGAATGAGCCGATAGATGAAGTGTCCACTCTTCTTTTTCGGAATTTTCATTATACCCTGAGAATAAGATATTTGCCGTTGTTATTTGCAAAGAAAAGTATATTTAAACGACGGTGATTAACGCAAAGATGTTCCTGTGAGTTCAGCGGATAACTGTTTCTTACCCTGAGGCTGTACTGTAAAATTAATGTTTATAACAGGTGCGTTAAATTTTACGTATTCACAAATGGAAATGGCGCCTCAGTGCCCAGGAGCAGTTTATGACCCACACAATTTCTCTCAGAAATGAGGCGTGCGATGAACATAAATTTGTCATCTCCGCCTGCGGTTTTACGTTCCAGGGATATCGTCTGATCCTTAACCAGTACGGAATACAGGCTTCGCATATTCACTTTGACGGGGATGAGGTATCCCAACAGGATCTTGAAAATATCCTTATAAATCAGAGTGCTCATATTGTGGTGTTTCTCGGAAAAGGTATCGTCAGTCTCCTGGAGAGCCTGAAGAGACTGGCGTCCGTACTCAATGCACTTCCCGTTATTCGACGCGTCACCCTGTATGGCGACCTGCCGGATAGCTGGCTATATCGCACCCTGGGCACTCTTTTAAATAATAGTTATCAATTATCGTTGATTCGACTGGCCCGCGTTTCAGATGTCATAACCTGTATTCATACACACCATAATGTTTTTAAAGATCGTTCGTACGTATTACGCGATCGCTACAAGGATAATTCTTCGCAAGAAACCGTAAAGTGGCTAACAAAAAGAGAAATTGACGTTTTATTAAATTTCTACCGCGGCATGTCCGTAAAAGAAATGTGCGACGAAATGGGGCTTTCTAATAAAACGGTTTATACCCACCGTAAGGAAGGCGTGCTGAAATTACGCTTAATTAAGCGGTGGCTAAACGATTCGCACAATTTCAGCGCGGAAAGACGTATCAAGCGGCGGAGCCAAAATACGGATTTTACGGATAAAGAATCAGAAATTTTTAATGCATTATATAAAAAAGAGATCTTCCCCGCTTATCAGATCATTACCGATCGTGACAAAAAGGGCGTAGGCTTTGAGATACTGATCCGCTGGAATAAAAACGGTAAAATTGTCAAGCCGGCCAGTTTTCTCACGGATATTTCAAATCATGAGATATGGTTGAAAATAACGGCGTTAGTCATCCATGCCGCCGTGTCAGGGATTAATAAGTATAATGGAAAATACTATTTTTCTGTAAATATTCCGCCTCGTCTGGCTTCCGGAAATGCATTGCCTGATATGGCAAAGAAAGCTATCGACATGCTGCTCAAGCCGCAGTGGGCCGAAAAGCTGGTCTTTGAATTTGCTGAAGATATTGACGTGACGAAGGACAAAAGGATCCCTGAAACCATGCGGCATTTGCGTAATACGGGGTGTCGATTATTTCTGGATGACTGCTTCTCTAACCATCAAACCATGTTCCCGGTGCGGCAGGTGCATTTTGATGGACTCAAGCTGGATCGCGACATCGTTGAGCATTTTGTGGCAAACGACAATGACTATAACCTGATTAAAGCGATACAGATTTATAGCGACATGACCGGTACGGACTGTATTGCCGAGGGGGTTGATAGTGAAGAAAAGTTTGAAAAATTAGTCGCGCTGGGCGTCAAAAACTTTCAGGGGTATTATTTATCGCGTGCCGTGAAAGAGGAGGAGTTAGACCGCATGGTCAGAATGTTTAGCTAAGAAAAATAAAGCCCGAAGGGCCTTTTATTATTTTCGACCGAGCAGCAGGCCGAGAACAATACCGACCGCACCCGCTGCGACGAGGCCGGTGAGGGGGTTATTTCTGACAGCTTCAGTGACGTCGGGAACGGCATCGCTGGCCTGCGCGGCATATTTTCTGGCCGCACCTTTTACCTGATGCTTTGGTGAATCAACGAATTCACCAAACTGCTGCTGCGCTGAACCTGTAAGCTCGTCAAATTTATTTTTAGCTTTATCTTCAGCAAGCTGGGTGTTTTTATCAGTACCGAAATCAGACATTTTTGCCTCCTTTTGTTGATTATTAAAGGATAGCCGCTCTTTGTGGATGTGGGAGACGTAAGGCTAAATTCGGTACATATCAGGGGTGTTTTCGGATATATCTCTATACCGGGAACCCGTTATTTCTCATTGTCATCCTGACCGTAATACAGTTTCCCTATGCGAATCAGCGGGCGGCCCTGAGACTTACGATGCAGGTTACTGTCCCTGAGCGAATAAACGCACCCGCAGTATTCCTGCTGGTAAAACTGCTCCCGCTTGCTGATCTCAATCATGCGAGAGGAGCCGCCCTGTTTACGCCAGTTATAGTCCCAGTAAACCATACCCGGATAGCGCGCGGCAGCACGCTGGCCGCAGTCATTTATCTGCTGCATGTTTTTCCAGCGGGAGATCCCCAGCGAGCTGCTGATGACGCTGAATCCATTTTCTGCCGCATAGAGCGCCGTACGCTCGAAACGCATATCGAAGCACATGGTGCAGCGGACGCCGCGCTCGGGTTCCCATTCCATGCCTTTCGCGCGCTCAAACCAGTTATCTGTATCGTAATCGGCATCAACAAACGGCACGCCGTGTTTTTCCGCAAAGCGAATATTCTCCTCCTTACGAATGAGGTATTCCTTTTGTGGATGGATATTGGGGTTGTAGAAGAAAATCGTGTAGTCAATCCCCGAAGCCTGGATAGCCTCCATCACTTCACCCGAGCAGGGGGCGCAGCAGGAGTGCAACAGCAGCCTGTCGGCACCGTCTGGCAGGGAAAGTTGTGGGCGGATAAAAGGGGCTGTCGTCATGGCGTTCTGCAATATGTTTATGAAATTTATGGAAGGGTAGCATAAATTCATCATCTGTTGAGGCGGGATCAAGGCAGGTCAGAGCGACCCCGCGGGGCGGGATCTTCTCGGGTACCACGTGTTGCTATTCGGCAAATTTCAGCAGCGCGTCGCCATCAAGACGATAGCGAACCCATTCGGACTGCGGCAGCGCGCCTATGCTCAGGTAAAAATCAATGGCGGGCTGGTTCCAGTCCAGCACGCTCCATTCAAGGCGGCCGCACTGCCGTTTTACCGCGAGCTGAGCGATATGTTTCAGCAGCGCTCTTCCCGCGCCTTTACCGCGATACTCCGGGGATACGTACAGGTCTTCCATATAAATCCCGTTGCGTCCGAGCCAGGTCGAATAGCTGGTGAAGAACACGGCATAGCCGGCAGTCTTGCCTTCACACTCCGCGATCAACGCTTCGGTTTTTGTGCCTGTGCCAAAGAGCGTTTCGCGGATTTCCTCCGGCGTGGTAACCACTTCTTCCGGCGCTTTTTCATACACCGCCAGCTCGTAGATCATGGCGTATATTGCCGCCGCATCTTCGGGGCGGGCCTGACGAATGGTGATGCTCATTGTTTTTCCTGTGTTTTAGCCTGTGTACGATTGATGGCGTTAAGCATACGGAGTATTGTCCGAAGAATTAAGTGCAATGAAATCAACAAATGATGAATATTATGCATTCGGTACTGAGGCGTCTTGATTTAAACCTGCTGCCCGTTTTCGACTCGATTTACCGCCATCGTTCCGTTCGGCTGGCCGCTGACGAGCTGGCGATGAGCACATCGGCACTGAGCCATGCGCTGTCGCGTTTGCGCATCACCCTTAATGACCCGCTCTTTTTTCGGGAAGGGCATCGCATGTCCCCCAGCGTGTATGCCTCTCAGCTTGCGCCTTCCATTGCTTCCGCATTGTCGTTCCTCAATCATGAGCTGACCCCGCAGCCGGAGTTTGACCCGGCCAGCAGTACCGAAAGCCTACAAATTGGGATTACGGACTTTACCGCGCTGTGCATTTTCCCGGCGCTGATGCACAAACTGCAGCTTGCGGCCCCGGGTTTGCGTTTCGAATTGCGCTATCTGCCGCACAGCCCGGCGCTGACGGAACTGCTGGCGGGCGAAGTGGATCTCGCGCTGGGGTTCAGCACTCAGGATGATATCCGGCACCCGGAACTGGAAGAGATCGCCTGGTTTGAAGATGAGTATGTGGTCATCAGCAACGCGCGGCGGACGCGTCTGACGCTGGAGGAGTATCTCGCGGCCCGACACCTGGTGGTGACGCCATGGAATGAGAAGCAGGGCGTTCTGGACGTGCGGCTCGAACAGCTGGGCTATACCCGACAAATCGCGATCAAAACGCCGTCGATGCTCAGCGCGCCGTTTATCGTTGCCGAAAGCGACCTGCTGATGGCGATCCCCCGTTTTGCCGCTGAGAAGCTGGCTGCGGCAGCGGACCTGAGGATTTTTCCTTTATCGTTTTCGATACGCACGTTTGAAGTGAAAATTTACTCGCATAAACGCAGCGGCCAGCGGGGGGCGACCCGCTGGCTTAAGGAGGAGCTGCAAACGCTGGCGCAGGCGCTTCATTCCGGGCTGTCCGGCTCCCAGGAAAGGATGTCGCCGGGTTGACACTGCAGCGCTTCGCAAATTTTCGCCAGCGTATCAAAACGTATCCCTTTAACCTTGCCGGACTTGAGCAGCGACAGGTTTTGCTCCGTGATCCCCACAAAGGCAGCTAGGGCTCTGGACGTCATTTTCTTTTCTACCAGCATTTTGTCCAGATGAACCACGACAGCCATAATCAGATGAACTCCTTATTTTCTTCTTCCGCTTTGATCCCTTCGACCAGGGAGTGAAACGTTACCAGCAGCAAACCGCCGGTTAATAACAGAACAAAATCCCCAAGCAAAAGGGTGACCTGGTAGTAATGTCCCGGCCACGCGATCGTGAGAGGGATCAAAAAGCGACAGACCGGCAGCGCGATCCCAAGGCTTAGCATTGCGATTGCAATGTTGCGAACGCTGTTCGCCAGGGCCCGGGAGAGGATCTGCTTTTGACGAACCTGTCGCGTGACGCTCATTCCCTGCCAGATAGCGAAGGCAAACAGCCCCGCCGGGAGATAAAGGATCGCCAGCAGGAGTATCTGGCGTAGCGGCGAAACCGTCGAAACCGCCAGATCGTCATTCTGAACCTCAGCGAGCTTTAGCAGAGTGGAAATGAAAAACGACTCGCCGGTGAAATAAATCCACAAAGGGGTGATTAAAACCAGGATGAGAAATAGCGGCAGCACCCCTGCGATGAGCACCAGACTGAGTTTATCCCTCGCACCATTCACGTCGAACCTTCCTGAATATTTCATATTATTTTAAGACCAGCATGCTCAAGCATGACATAAGCATCAGCGCGATGGCAATCTTGCCACCGTTCAGACAGTTAGCGCCGCGTTTCATCCACGGTTTTGGCCACACGTGATACACGCTAATGGCGAGATAAGAGGCCTGAATCACCCAGGTGAGCATTCTGAAAAAGTAACCTGAACTGTTCAGATGGGTGATGGTCTGCATCAT
This sequence comes from Enterobacter sp. R-1.6.2, assembly GCF_035064085.1. NCBI lineage: Bacteria > Pseudomonadati > Pseudomonadota > Gammaproteobacteria > Enterobacterales > Enterobacteriaceae > Enterobacter > Enterobacter sp. R-1.6.2. The sequence continues at coordinate 140,214 of NZ_JASEYI010000005.1, read as the reverse complement.
CTCCATGCTATAGAGAATGATTCCGACGGTCAGCATTGTGTTCACCAGCCGAAGTTTATACCGCGCGGCCCAGGCTCCGCACGTAAACAGCAGGGCCGAGACGAAGGTCAGTATCGCCCAGAGAATATCAATCCAGTTCATGATGCGCCTCTGCTGCCTGATATGGCTGGGCTAACAGCAGCCGTATGGCCGGGACAACCACCGGCCACGCGGTGTCGGAAAGGATCACCACGGCGCTTTTACGCTGTCGGTCGAAGGCAATAGCGGAAGCAAACCCTGACGATTCACCATCATGCCAGGTGATATCGCGCCCCTGAATGCGCGTGGTGAACCAGCCATAGCCTACGCGTGAATCGGGATCGTCAGTCGCAAACTGTGGCGTCATTGCGTCGCTCCATGCGAGCTTTCCTTCCAGCAACGACTGCGCGTAATGGGCCATGTCGACAATGGTTGAGCGCACGCCAGCGGCAGGGGCAAACGCGTGCATGACCCACGGCGCTTCGCTCAGGCCGGAAGCGGACCGACCGCGGCTGAATGCGAAAGAGGCGGGCGTCGTATCGCTGGCGACGACGGAGTCTGTCATATGCGCCTGAGCGAAAATTCGCGTTTGCAGGAGATGAGCAAAAGATTGATGCGATGCACGCGCCAGCGCCAGTCCCAGCAGCGCGTAGCCGGTGTTGGAATAGTCAAATTCAGCCGGGCGTTCGACGCTGGCTTTATTCACCATCTCTATTAATGTCTCCTCATCGAAGTTCCAGATATTGTCACGCAGGATGATGCTTTTAATGACCTGAACTTTCTCGGGTAACGACGTCGCCAGCGGCGGCAGGCCGGAGCGGTGCGAAGCCAGCTGCGCCAGGGTAATATCGCTCGCCAGGCCCGCTATCTCCGGAATAAGTTCACCGACGCGGGTTTGTGGCGCCGCTTCGCCGCGTCGCTGCGCCTCAATCAGCAGGCTGCTGGTCATGGTTTTGGTCAGGCTGGCGATTTCATACTGTTTCGTAAAATCGCTGTCCCACAGAGCGTACTGCACGCCTTTCGGCGTAATGAATGCGACGGCAACGCTGCCTCGCGCACCGCAGAGTAATGGCGTCAGGAACGAGACTATGGTTGCATCTCCCGTCTGGCGCGGGGACGGAGTGCTGACGCCCGGCTGCAGGTAGATGCCTGCAGCAATCAGCGACACAAAAACCACCCCTGCGGCTAAGAGTCGCCTGCGGCTGTACACATACCGTTTATTCATGGTTTTCGCCTCAGAACTCGTACTGGATCATGGATGACAGGGTGTACTGTATGCGGCTTTTCACCAGCGGGCTCTGACCCGCTTCATCAATCAGACAGGCTGCGCGGCCGGCCACCCCAGCCGCCAGATTTTCGCTGATGTGCCAGACCAGTTCGCTATCGACCCCAGCTTCCTGCAAACCCGATGAGGGTGAATATGCCTCAAACCCAGTGCGCTGAGACTGGTTCGCGGTGACGCCATAATGGCGCTGCTGATAGCCGCCGTTCGCCCAGGTGATGTCACCTGCGACCGAAAACTCGACGTCCTGCCCGCGCCAGAGGGTGGACTTTACGCCGCTATTCACGGTCCTCGCCTGCGGCTGCGTCTCGCCACCGTACCGGTGTTTTTGCGTTGCGCTTAACGCCCGCAGCCATATCGTCCAGTCCTCGCGGTGATAACGCATCTCCGCGCCAGCCATCAGCATGTCGGACATATCGCCCATTCCCTGCAGGTCGCGGTTTTTTCGGGCGGAGAAGGGATAGTTAACTGTCTCTTTTCGCCCCTCATCAGAGGCCAGCAGCAGGCTCACGGCAAACGGGGCGTCGGGGCTATATGTCCATGCAAGACCTTCCGTAGAGAGATCCCACTGCCCATAGTCTTTACTCTTCAGACTCAGGCCGCCTTTAAGTAGCGGCCCGGGCGCGTAATGCTGCGATCCCGAATAAACGGGGCTGACCGCGACGCCCAGTCCCGCGTAACCGGACAGATCCGCACTGCGTGCGGGGGCGCAAAGCGCGATCCCCGCGAGCGAAACGCCATACAGCAGACTTCTTTTCATTCGATGCCTCTCCTGGCAAAGGGTAAGTTGAAGTGCGTGCAGGCTAGCCTGGAGATTATCGTAAAACAATAAACATTTATTGTTTTACACTAAAATTGGTAGGGTTGTTCAAGCGCTCACGATAAAAAGAGATGCGGCCGGGGAGGAAAGTACAATATCGTAACTCTATGATTAAACGTGTAGTTCGCAGGAACACCGTCGCGACAGGACGATAAATGATTGATGACATTCGTTGTGAACAAGGGCTCGTCAATGCCGGGTAAATTATGAAAACACAAATGCCAGGACATATGTCCTGGCATGACACAAGAAAAGAGAGATTAGGGGGACGTTATACTTGCGGCATATCGTTGTGCGGCAGCAATCGCCCTGTCGTCAAAAATATACTGTTCAAAATGATGGCTCGCATCGGTGACGCGATATATTTTCCACTTACCGTCTTCATTGCGCAGATACACGTTTAACTGCAGCTTCTGCTCATGACCCACACCCAGCTCGACGTTAACAAGTTTTCCGGACGCAGAGTTTATCGCGTTGCTTACGCTTAGGTCAGGGATCCACTCCGCGGCATAGTCTTGCGTATAGGTAAAATAGTCGGAACCGATAATTTCCTGCTCATAGAGAGAGAAAATTCTCTGCAGTCGGAAGAGCGTGTCTCGCGCGATATACTCACGCATTTTTGGGGAATCGAGATTATCTTCTTTGCTGTCTGTAACGAAAGCCGTGAGGTAAAACGTATAAAAGTCATGAGTGCGTTTTTCCGGCGTATCCATCTGTGTTGCACATCCTGTCAGTAACAGGCACATCAAAAGAACGTTACGCATCAGCTTTTCCTGTAAATTTTGTAAGCAGGGCGTGCGGAGCGATATCCCGGACCACCCCACATATCTCTTTGTCTGAAATCAGAGTACCAGGTTGTACCGTCATAAATCGCCATGTGACCTGCCGGATTTTCTCCCTGCCATAGTTTTTTGCATTGGGTGCATTTCCAATATCCGCGCCACCTGCTCGTATTGCCTTGCGAGTAAATTCACCACAGCGTTTTTGCGATGAAATGCCGGCACTCTGGCGTGCATGCAGGGCCGCAGCGTGTTTGTTCCATGCCATGTGTTAACTCCTGTTGTATATGAAATCGTCACTAAACAACGGGATCTTCAATTCGGTTAGGCAAATAATGTTATTAAAAAATTATATATTTCATATGGTTATATATTTTTAGGTTTCATTCTCTTGCTTGATGATATGCGGTAGATACGCTGATTTTGCAACGGAAATAGAAGGTTTACATCGCCAGGTAAGTAAAATACCATACCCCCCTATAGTATCAGGAGGGCGTATGCCGCATTCACCCGAAGATAAAAAACGTATTCTTACTCGCGTCCGCCGCATTCGGGGTCAGGTTGATGCCCTTGAACGCGCGCTGGAGTCGGGCGACCCCTGTCTGGCCATTTTGCAGCAAATCGCCGCCGTGCGCGGGGCTGCCAATGGCCTGATGGGCGAAATGGTTGAAATTCACCTCAAAGATGAGCTGGTGACGGGGGAAACCACGCCGGATCAGCGAGCCGTACGCATGGCGGAAGTCGGCCATTTGCTGCGCTCTTATCTAAAATAAACCCACACACCTGACAAAAAGGGAAGACATGATGAAATCTCGCGCTGCAGTTGCATTTGGTCCCGGCCAGCCGCTGAAAATCGTTGAAATCGACGTGGCACCGCCGAAGAAAGGCGAAGTGCTGATCAAAATCACCCATACCGGCGTGTGCCATACCGATGCGTTTACGCTCTCCGGTGACGATCCGGAAGGCGTCTTCCCGGCGGTGCTGGGTCATGAAGGCGGCGGGATTGTGGTGGAAGTGGGCGAGGGCGTGACCAGCCTGAAGCCTGGCGATCACGTTATCCCGCTGTACACGGCGGAGTGCGGCGAGTGTAAGTTCTGTAAATCCGGTAAAACCAACCTCTGCCAGGCGGTTCGCGCCACTCAGGGGAAAGGGCTGATGCCGGACGGTACCACCCGTTTCTCCTATAACGGCGAGCCTGTTTATCACTACATGGGCACCAGCACCTTCAGCGAGTACACCGTTTGCGCGGAAATTTCCCTGGCGAAGGTGAACCCGCAGGCGCCGCTGGATAAAGTCTGCCTGCTGGGCTGCGGCGTGACCACCGGTATCGGCGCGGTGCATAACACGGCAAAAGTCAAAGAGGGCGACACCGTTGCGGTGTTCGGTCTCGGCGGCATTGGTCTGGCGGTCATTCAGGGCGCGGTGCAGGCGAAAGCCGGTCGTATCATCGCGGTCGACACCAACCCGGAGAAATTCAGGCTGGCGGGTGAAATGGGCGCGACCGATTTCGTTAACCCGAAGGATCACGAAAAACCGATTCAGGATGTCATCGTTGAGATGACCGACGGCGGCGTTGACTTCAGCTTCGAATGTATCGGCAACGTGAACGTGATGCGTTCCGCGCTGGAGTGCTGCCACAAAGGCTGGGGCGAGAGCATCATCATTGGCGTGGCCGGCGCGGGCCAGGAGATTAAAACCCGTCCATTCCAGCTGGTCACCGGGCGCGTGTGGCGCGGTTCCGCGTTTGGCGGCGTGAAGGGCCGTACCCAGCTTCCGGGTATGGTTGAAGATGCCATGGCCGGCAAGATTCAGCTCGACCCGTTCATTACCCACCGTTTGCCGCTGGAGCAGATCAACGACGCGTTCGATCTGATGCACGAAGGAAAATCCATCCGTACCGTCATTCATTTCGGCGACAAGTAGCTCTTCTGCCAGCGGTTTTTCACCGCTGGCGTTTCTTTAATAATCTTCTCTAAAGTGTGACCAGTGCGGCGTTTTTAGCCGTAATCTAAATCTCTGCCGTGCCGATGACTATTTAACACGCATGTTTTTACGCATCTTACCTACAAGAGAGTCGACGGTCATGGACAACACTACTTCGATGCAGGCGCAGCGCAAGCTGGGCTTCTTGCATCACATCAGGCTGGTTCCGCTGTTTTCCTCCATTCTCGGTGGCATTATTCTTCTGTTCGCCTTGAGCTCGGGTCTGGCGGGGTATTTCCTGCTGCAGGCCGATAACGATCAGCAGGATGTCACATCCGAAATTCAGGTGCGTATGGGGCTGTCGAACAGCTCAAACCATCTGCGAACCGCGCGTATTAATCTGATCCACGCCGGTGCGGCAAGCCGTATCGCGGAGATGGATGCGATGAAGCAGAACATCAGCGAGGCGGAAACGCGCATTAAGCAGTCCCAGGAGAGCTTTACCGCCTATATGAATCGTGCCGTGCGTACCGCTGAGGGTGCAGCGCTGGATGAGGATCTCAAGGCGCGGTACGACGCCTATATTGCGGGCATGCAGCCGATGGTGAAATTCGCCAAAAACGGCATGTTCGAAGCGATTATCAACCACGAAAACGAAACGGCGCGTCCGCTGGATGACGCTTACAACGCCGTACTGCTGAAGGCGATCAAGATCCGTACCGAGCGTGCCAATGCGCTGACGGCGCAGGCGCACAGCCGCACGCAGCTGGGCCTGATGTTTATGGTGGGCGCGTTTGCGCTGGCGCTGGTGCTGACGGCGATGACCTTTGTCGTGCTCCGCCGCACGGTAATCAATCCTTTGCAGCGTGCAGCGAAACGTATCGAGAATATCGCCAAAGGCGACCTGACGATGCCGGACGACGTGGCCGGGAGCAGCGAAATTGGCCGCCTGACGCGCGATCTGCAAACCATGCAGCACTCGCTTGAAAACACCGTAGGCACCGTACGTCAGGGGGCGGAGGAGATCTACCGCGGCACGAGCGAAATTTCTGCCGGTAACACCGATCTCTCTTCGCGCACCGAGCAGCAGGCCGCCGCCATTGAGCAAACCGCCGCAAGCATGGAACAGCTGACCGCGACGGTGAAACAGAACGCCGATAACGCCCATCATGCCAGCAAGCTTGCGGAAGATGCCTCCGGGAAAGCCAGCCGCGGCGGCCAGATGGTCTCAGGCGTGGTCAAAACCATGGGCAATATCTCCACCAGTTCGAAAAAAATCTCCGAGATCACCGCCGTCATCAACAGCATTGCGTTCCAGACCAATATCCTGGCGCTTAACGCGGCGGTAGAAGCGGCGCGGGCGGGCGAGCAGGGGCGCGGTTTTGCCGTGGTGGCAAGCGAAGTCCGAACCCTTGCAAGCCGCAGTGCGAATGCCGCAAAAGAGATCGAAAGCCTGATTAACGAATCGGTCTCGCTGATCGACCAGGGCTCCGGTGAGGTTGTGGCTGCCGGTAACACCATGAATGAAATCGTCGAAGCGGTTAAACGCGTGACCGACATCATGCTGGAGATTGCCGCCGCGTCCGATGAGCAGAGCCGCGGTATCGTGCAGGTGAGCCAGGCGATTTCTGAGATGGATAAAGTGACCCAGCAGAACGCCTCGCTGGTGGAAGAAGCCTCTGCGGCCGCCGCGTCTCTGGAAGAACAGGGCGCGCGTCTGACCGAGGCGGTCGGGGCGTTTCGTCTGAGCGGTGCAAAGTCGGGCCGCGCGGTGACGTCTGCGCCAGTGGCGAAGAACGCGCCGTTGCGTCCGGCGGCGACGGTTTCCGGGGATAACTGGGAGACGTTCTGAGTTGTCGGCAGTGTCGGGTGGCGCTTCGCTTACCCGACCTACAAAATCTGACCTACAAAAAAGGGACCTTTCGGTCCCTTTTTCACATCTTATTGCTTATCGGGTAACGCGTACGCGATAACGTAATCCCCGCGATCCGGCGACTGGCGAGCGCCCCCGGCGTTGATGATGATGTACTGCTTACCGGTTTTCGGCGACACGTAGGTCATCGGGCCGGACTGGCTGCCGACAGGCAGACGGTCTTTCCAGATCTCTTTCCCGGTGGCGGTATCAAACGCGCGCAGGTAGAAATCCTGCGTGCCGGCGAAGAACAGCAGGCCGGACTGGGTAGAGAGCGATGCGCCCAGCGTCGGCATGCCGATTGGGATTGGCATGTGCATGCGAATGCCCAGCGGCCCGGTATCTTCCACCGTGCCGACAGGCACCTGCCACACCAGCTTGCCGGTTTTCAGGTCAACGGCCGACATGGTGCCAAACGGCGGCTTCTGACACGGAATGCCCAGCGGTGACAGGAAGCGTTCGCGCATCGCGCCGAACGGCGTGCCGTCCATCGGTACGATACCCATCTCGATGCCGCTGGCGTTTTTCGCCACGTTAGCGCGCGGCACCATGTAGTTTGCCAGGCCCAGGCGCATATCGTTGACGAACATCAGGCTGTTGTTCGGGTCAACGGAGACGCTGCCCCAGTTCATCCCGCCGAGTGAGCCAGGGAACTGCAGGGAACGGTCGAGACCCGGCGGGGTGAAGACGCCCTGATGACGCATCTCTTTAAACTGAATGCGGCACAGCAGCAGGTCGACTGGCGTCGCCCCCCACATGTCGGATTCGGTCAGCGTCTGGTTGCCAATCATCGGCATGCCAACGGAATACGGCTGGGTCGGAGAGTAGCGTTCACCTTCAACGTTACCCGCCGGGACAGGACGTTCTTCTACCTTCGCCACCGGCTTGCCGGTTTCGCGGTTAAGCATGAAGATCATGCCCTGCTTGCTGGTCTGCACCAGCACGGGCGTGGTACCGCCCTTACCGTCGGGCAGGTCGTACAGCAGCGGCTGGGAAGGCAGGTCAAAGTCCCACAGGTCGTGATGGGTCGTCTGGAAATGCCAGCGCACCTGACCGGTGGTCGCGTCGACGGCGACGATGGAGGAACTGTACTTATCGTCCAGCGCGGTACGTTCGCCCGCCCAGAAGTCCGGGGTGGCGTTGCCGGTTGGCAGGTAGATCAGGTTCAGCTTAGCGTCGTAGGACATTGCTGACCAGACGTTCGGCGTGCCGCGGGTGTAGGTCTGGCCTTCCGGCGGCAGGCCGGTCAGGTTCGGATTACCCGGATCCCACGCCCACGCCAGCTTACCGGTGTGCACGTCGTAGGCGCGCACCACGCCCGGCGGTTCGCCGGTGGAGTAGTTATCCGCGACGCGACCGCCGACGACAACCACATTGCCTGCGACCAGCGGCGTGGAGGTCTGCTGATAATATCCGGGCTTGATCTCGCCCATGCCGACGCTCAGATCCACGGTGCCATGGTCGCCGAAGTCTTCACAGACCTTGCCGTCATCCGCGTTGATGGCAATCAGGCGGGCGTCGGTGGTCGGCAGGAACAGGCGGCGAGGGCATGCCGCAGGCGGTGTCTCTGCCTGTGACGTTGTCACGCTGGAGTGGTCTTCAAAATAGCCCAGACCGCGGCAGCGCTGCCAGTTAGGCGCCGTGGCTTTGGAATCGTAGCGCCATTTTTCTTTGCCGGAATCCACGTCCAGCGCCAGCACTTTACTGTACGGGGTACAGACGTACAGCGTGTCGCCAATCTGCAATGGCGTGTTCTGATCTTCCGCGCCGGAGCCGTTGCTCTGCGGAATATCGCCGGTGTGCGCAACCCATGCGACTTTCAGATCGCGGACGTTTTGCTTGTTAATCTGGTCCAGCGCGGCGAAACGGTCGCCGTGGGTGGTATTACCCCAGTGCGCCCAGTTCTTTTGCTGCTCGCCGGGGGCGACGGGTTTCACCGGAACGGGCTCGTTCGCTGCCACGAGGGTCTGCGGCTTAAACATCCAGCCCAGGCTGACCAGCATCGCCACCGCGAGCACGGCCGCGACGCCAAAAGCGGGAGCCTTGTTCGCGGCGCGGTGGTTTGCCGCGCGCAGGAAAGGCCAGACGATGGCGCAGAGGAAGGCCAGTACGGCAAAGGTAAACAGGCGAGAGAAGAGCGGCCAGAAATCCCAGCCCGCATCGCCTACCGCCCAGAACAGCGAGGCAATAAAGGCGATGGCGTAAAGTACGATCCCGCTGCTGCGATTGAGGAAAATCAGGATCGCGGCAATCACCATCACCACGCCCATTATCAGGAAGTATCCACTTCCGCCTACGGTGACGAGCTTAAAGCCCAGCCCGCCGACTGCCAGACCGATGAGCAACATCAGTCCGGCAAGGAGCCACTGCAGGATACGCGGTATCCCACGTGGCGCGCTGCCAAATGCCATTTCTGTCTCCTTAAGATCCCCCCGTCGTGCTGGGTGTGTACCAGTTGGGTAATAAATGCGGAGGAAAGAATGATTAATACGGGTGAATTCGGGGTTGTAAAATTATTTACGAACCATTTGGTGAATTCGTCACTATGATAAAACTGTTAAATTGTTTTACGCAATTGTTAATGAATGATTTCGCATTAATTGATTAGGGCGCAGACGGCCCCCTCTCCCTTGAGGGAGAGGGCTGGGGTGAGGGGGAACATACGGCTGTGGTGGTCATTCCGTTCACTTTATGTTTCTTGCTACTCTGTAACGACATGGCCTGTGAACGTGCCAGGGCGGCTCAATCGCCACCGCCCTGGCAACCCGGGCTCCCGGCGGTAAATCGCCGCTTCGCGGTGCCCTCAGCTTATTCCTTCAGGCTATCGGGTCGGGCATGAGCCTGCATCCCTGCAGGCCACGCCCTCTCGGCGCATCCCTGCGCCTCGCCCCGGCCTTGCGGAAACGCTTCGGCGATTTACAGCCGGACCAGAGCGTCGCTGTAATTTCTTCATTTTCCTGAGCCAATATTTATCGCTTCGGGTGGAAAAATGGCTGGTGAACCCTCGCCCCGTTGGGGAGAGGGTTAGGATGAGGAGGGCGAAAGTTGTCAGACCGGCATTGATTTACGAATAGCGCTCAGCAGCGTCTGCGCGCCCGTTGAAAGCGGCGCGTCTACGCGGGTCAAAATGCCGATAGGTTCACCGGGGCCGGGGGAGATAATCGGCAGGGCGATCAGCGTTCCCTGACGTAAATCATCTTTCACCGCACCGGAGGGGACGAACCAGACGTAGTCATAATCCAGCGTAAGCTGCCGCGAAAGCGAAGCCGACAGCGTTTCGATACACCCTGAGGGCAGCGTACACCCCTGCATTTGCAGCAAGGTTTCGGCGGTCTGGCGGGGAACGGTCCCTTTTGGGCAGACCACTACCGGCCACTCCATCACGCGGCTTAACGTTACCGTGTCCTGCAGCAGGGGGTGATCGGGACGAACCACCAGCTTCAGAGACTCCAGGAACAGCAGTTCATAGTTGAGGCCGCCCATCAGCTCAGGGTCGGACATGCGGCCGATTCCGAGATCCAGTTCGCCGGATTTCAGCCCCGCGAGCAGCATGGTGTTATTCATGGTGGCGACCTGAATCGTGGTATGCCGCTGCTGCTTGTGGAACTGGCCGATAACGGGCGGAAGAATGCCCAGCGCCGCGGTAGGCAGAGCGCCCACGCGCACCACCTCACTGGATTGCTCTTCTTTTCGGTGCAGGGACTGGCCAGCGGTATTGAGCGCATCCAGCACTTTAACGGCGTGCGTGAGGAACTGTTCGCCCACGATGGTAAGCTGCGCCCCCAGCCGGCCGCGGTCAAAAAGACGGGCACCGGTCAGCTGTTCCAGCTCGTTGAGGGTTTTTGAGAGCGCAGGCTGGCTCAGGTTGAGAGTTTCAGCCGCACGCCCCAGCGTTCCCTGTTGAGCGACGGCCACAAATGTATGCAAATGGCGCAAGCGTATGCGCTGACTGAACAGACCATTTTTTTCCATAGGCGATGTTAAAAACAGAGCGATGCGGGTGACAAGTTAAGTTGTTTAATTTTGATAACCTGATAGCAAAATATTTTTAACATTTGATCTGTTTGAGTTACAACATGTTTTTTGGCGGGGGAATAAAAGCGAACATCCTTGTTCATTTATTGCTCATTGCGGAGGGGTATCGTTTACCGGTTTAGATCACGCCGTCACCGCCATCGGAGCACCACACCTGGCCGGACGTAAATGAACATTCATCCGAGGCCAGCGTGACGTACAGCGGGGCAATCTCGACGGGCTGGCCCGGACGTCCCAGCGGAGTGTCGCCACCGAACTCCTTCACTTTTTCCATCGGCTGCCCGCCGCTGGACTGCAGTACCGTCCAGTAAGGGCCAGGAGCAACCGCGTTGACGCGAATGCCTTTCGGACCCAGCTGTTTGGCTAAGGATTTGGTGAATACCGCCAGACAGGCTTTCGTCTGGGCATAGTCCAGCAGCACGGGGCTGGGTTTCACCGCCTGAACGGAGGAGGTATTAATGATAACGGACGACGCTTTCAGGTGGCGCAACGCCGCCTTGGTGATCCAGAACGGAGCGTAAACGTTAGTTTTAAACGTTGCGTCAAAATCATCCGTGGTCAGTTCCTCAAGCGATTCACGGAACTGCTGACGGCCGGCGTTGTTGACCAGAATGTCCAGCCCGCCCAGTCGCGACACGGCTTCTTCGACCAGATTCTGACAGAACGTTTCGTCCCGGACGTCTCCCGGCAGCGCGATGGCCTTGCGGCCTTCCGCTTCGATCAGCTCGATGACCTCAGCGGCGTCTTTTTCCTCTTCGGGCAGGTAGTTAATGGCAACGTCAGCACCTTCACGCGCATAGGCGATAGCGACCGCGCGACCAATGCCGGAGTCTCCGCCGGTAATTAGCGCTTTTTTGCCGGCAAGGCGGCCATGTCCTTTATAGCTTTGTTCCCCGTGGTCGGGTACGGGCTGCATTTCGGATGCCAGTCCCGGCGGCGTCTGCGGCTGTTCCGGGAACGGGGGCTGCGGGTAAGCGTTCGTACGTTGTTTAGTATCACTCATAGCTGACTCCTTAAGCCAAGGGGTGAGATTTGATGGATAACTGCAGCGTTAACGCTTCGCTGAATTATTTCTGCAAACGATCAACACGGACGACGGCAGGAGAGGATTTTTTATCAAGCGAACCGTTGATACTAATCATCTGGTCGGGTTTTACCGTTCTGCCGTCGAAGACTGCCTGGGGAATAATAACGTCGATTTTTCCGGTTTTATCCTGAAATACAAACTTATCGCCGCTACCGTCAATAAGATTACCGCGTAAGGAAATTGTCGCACCATCGTGCAATTCCTTTGCCTGCCTGATGGTCATAATACGCGCGTCGTCGGTTCCGCGATATCCGCTATCAAGCGCGTGGGGAGGCGGTGGCGCTTCGCCTTTTTGTAAACCCCCGTTATTATCTGCCCATGCGGCCGGAACCAGAAATATCAATAAAGCGGAAATAAGTGATAATTTCATCCGATATCCTTCATTTTGCGTGTCTTGACTTATTAAGTATTGTTGCTATTCCTTTATGTGGCAAATGTGATAAGTCCTAAAAACATTCGCGTTAGAAATCAAAATTATTGGATAATAAGCGAAACGGTGACGATGACCATGAAGCGTGAAAATGAAAAGTTACCCGGGATAGATGAGAGTTACCGTTTGCTGACGTTTGAATACGCGTTTCGTCAGGTGGGTTTTATTGTTCTGCTGGGTATTATCGTCGCGGCGATTGCCGGTCTGTTTTCCAGCGGAATGGTCAGCGACACGGTTAAAACGAATTCCTCTAAATCATTGACCATAGACTATGAACGCTTTGGACGACGGGAGACAGAGACCCGGATGGCGCTCGCGTTTCCGGTGCAAACGGAGGGGAAGTATGTCCTCAGCATGACCAGCGAGAGCAGCGATGCGTATGAGCCCGGCAGCGTCTGGCCGCAGCCGGACGCTATGTTCAGCCGCGGGAAGACCCTCTTTTTTGTCTATAACAACCTGAAAAAAACAGACAGCTTCTCCGTGTTACTCTTCACGACACCTTCCAGAGCCGGTAAATGGAACACCGTCATCCGCGTCAACAGCGAGCCGGAAATTAACATCTGGCAATTTATTTACCCCTAGGAGGCTGATATGGATATGGTCTTTCGCGCGCTGGCTATTTATCTGTTCCTCGTGGTGGTATTTAAAGTGGCCGGGCGTCGCGCGCTGCTGCAGATGACCAGCTTCGATCTCATTCTGCTCCTTATAATTAGTGAAGCCACGCAGCAGGCGCTTCTCGGACAGGATTTTTCCGTTACCGGTGCGATGATTACCATTACCACGCTGGTGGTGGTCGATATTATATTCGGGTTGATGAAGAAATATTTCTCGCCGGTGGAGAATATTCTGGATGGCACTCCTGTTATTCTTGTTGAGAACGGCGTGCCGTTAGCCGATAAACTGAAAAAAGTTGACGTGTCCTGTGATGATATTCTGGTGTCAGCGCGTCAAAATAATGGCATTACGGAAATAAGCGACATTAAATATGCCATACTTGAGCGCAATGGGCATATTTCAATCATTCCTTTCGAGAAATAAGAGGCGGCAAGATGAGCAATCTTTTTCACGACAGCAATAATACCGTGGGTGAACTGACGAAAAAGGTGGCGAGCAAATTAACCGATCTCGGGCTTCGCTTAACCACCGCGGAATCCTGCACGGGCGGAAAACTCTCGGTGGCGCTTTGCGCAGAGGAAAACACCGCCGAATTTTATGATGTCGGCCTGGTCGTGTTCAGCGATGAAGCTAAAGCGCGGATCCTCGGCGTGCGTCCCGAGACGCTTGAGCGGTTTACGGCCGTGAGCGAGCAGACGGTAACCGAAATGGCCGCCAGTATCCGCGACATCGCCAAGGCGGATATTAGCATCGCCATCAGCGGCTATGCGGGCCCGGAAGGGGGCGACGACGGCACGGCGGCGGGGACGGTCTGCTTCGCTTGGAACATACGCGGCGAGACGAAGACCCGCACCGTGCTTTTCTCCGGTGACTGTCAGGACGTGGTCGAAAAAGCGGTGCATTACTCGCTGGCTGAACTGGTGACAACCTTGTCGGACGGGAATAACGGATAAACTCACGTGGAGGTTCTATGGCTGTCATAGTGATTACCGGCGGGACGGCGGGCGTGGGAAAAGCCACGGCGCTGCACTTTGCAAAGGCGGGTTACGACGTGGGGCTCATTGCCCGCGATGAAGCCAGCCTGCACTCGACCCAGGAGGAGCTGCGGCGCTTTGGCGTTAATGCCCACGGCGTGCAGGCGGACGTCGCCGACAGCCAGGCGGTCGTGGATGCCGCTAACGAAATTGAGTATCGCCTCGGCGCGATTGATGTCTGGGTGAACAACGCGATGGGGGCCATTCTGGCGCCGTTTCGTACCCTCACGCCGGACGAGTTTCGGCGCGTGACTGAGGTGACCTACCTCGGCTACGTGAACGGCACCCGCGCCGCGCTCGAGCTTATGGTTCCGCGCGACAGGGGGGTGATTATCCAGGTGGGCTCCGCGCTGGCCTACCGTTCCATTCCGCTGCAGTCAGCCTACTGCGGGGCAAAAGCGGCGATCCGTGGGTTCACCGATGCGGTGCGTACCGAGCTGATGCATGAGAACAGCCGGGTTCAGCTTTCGATGGTCCAGATGCCGGGGCTCAATACCCCGCAGTTCGAATGGGCGAGGAATAAGTTCGCCTGGGCGATGCGCCCGGTGCCGCCGGTCTTTGAGCCTGAGGTGGCCGCCAGCGCCATCTTCAGGGTGGCGCAAAAGCCGGTACGCGAGCTGTGGGTAGGCAGCAGCACCATCCAGTCCATCGTCGGGCAATTTTTCTTCCCCGGTTTTCTTGACCGGCTGATGGTTAAAAAGGCGTGGGAAGGCCAGATGACCGACGATCTCAACGCGCCGGATCGCCGGGACTACCTCGACCAGCCGGTTAACGATCTGCATAAAATCCATGGCCGTTTTACTGACGAGGCGAAAACCCGCGCGCCGTCCGTCACCTCCGGCATGCCGGGGAAAGTGGCCCTTGGTGCCCTCGCGGTGGCGGGAATAGTGCTGACGCGTCTGATAACTCGCCGGAAACCGTAGTCAGCGCAGCGCGCTACGGTGCGTCCAGAACCAGCGATAGCCGTAGCCGCCAAGGCTGAGCTGAACGGTTTTACCGCAAATCAGCGCGTCATCGTAGCGCTTGTCCTCGAGACAGGCGGTCCAGGTGGCGTTGCGGATCCCTTTGGCGGTGAACTGCACCGGCTGGTCGCTGAAGTTAACGAAGGTCAGGATGCTGCGCTCGTCGGTCTCGTAATAAAGCCCCAGCACCGCGTCATCATCGATTGCGATCAGGCGAAAGGGCGCAACGGCTATTTCGGGGAACTCCGAGCGGGTAGTGGCAATATCGATGATCCGGTGCAGAAGCGAGTTGTGGTGAAGCAGCGAATCGGAGACGTTGACTTTCTGATAGCGGTAAGGGCCATGGTCGATAATCGGCGCGATAAATTTTCCCGGGTCGGCTGCAGAGAAACCACCTCCCTGTGACCCCGCCCACTGCATCGGGGTGCGGACGGCGTAGCGCTCCTCCAGATCCAGGTCATCACCCATGCCTATCTCGTCGCCGTAGCGCATCACCGGGACACCCGGCAGGGAAAACAGCACCGCGTGGCAGAACGCCAGCCGCTTCCGATCGCCGTTGAGCATCGGGGCCAGGCGGCGGCGGATCCCGCGCTGATAGACGTTCATCTCCTCATCAGGGGCGAAGGTATCGAGGACAAACTGTTTGTCTTTCTGACTGATGCCTTCCAGATCCAGCTCGTCGTGATTGCGCAGCCAGTTGGCAAAACAGCAGGAGTCAGGCGGGACGATCATCTTCTTCACCGCATTGCGCAGCGGGCGGGCGCTTTTGCGGGCCAGGCTGACGTAGAAATACTTGTTGAGCCAGAAATTGAGCACCAGATTCAGACGGTCGTTATTGCCGAAGTAGTCTTTATAGGCCTCAACGTCTACGTCAACTTCGCCCAGCAGGATCGCGTCCGGATTGCGCTCTTCGATAAGACGCCGCATATGTTCGAGGATCCACAGACCCTTTTTTTCATCACCATTTCCCGCCTGGGTGGTGAGGTGGGACGCGGCATCGAGGCGAAATCCCGACACGCCCAGCTTGAGCCAGAAGAGGATGATGTTCTCAATCTCTTTAAGCACCGCGGGCGAGGTGAGGTTCAGATCCGGCTCGTGGCGATAGAACATGTGCCGGTAGTATTGTCCCGCCTCGTCGTCCCAGCTCCAGATGCTCTTTTCCACGCCGGGAAACATGGGGGGCGTATCGTCCTCGTCGTTATCCGACCAGAGGTAGTAATCACGATAGGGTGACGCCGGGTTGCGGCGGGCCTGCTGGAACCAGGGATGCGCGTCCGACGTGTGCTGGATCAGCAGCTCGATAATGACCTGCATGCCCAGCTCGCGGGCCTGCTCGATAAAGGCGATGATATCGGCCAGCTTTCCGAAGCGGGGATCCACCTGGAGGTGGTCGCTGACGTCGTAGCCTTCATCGAGAAAGGGCGTGAGGTAAAACGGGGTGATCCAGATGACCGTCGCCCCCATGCGGCGTATATAACGCAGCTTGGCCGCGATCCCGGCGATGTCCCCGCAGCCATCGCCGTTCAAATCATAAAATAGCGCGGTATCAATCTGATAAATAATGGCTCGTGTATGCCAGTCGGTCATAGCGTTCCTCAGTGATAGCCTTCAGTATCCGACACTTTGCCCCGGAAGACGTAGTAGCTCCAGGCGGTGTACACCAGGATCACCGGAATAATCAGCAACGTGCCTACCAGCATAAACAGCTGGCTGGCAGGCGGGGCCGCGGCTTCCCACAGGGTGATGCGCGGCGGAATAATGTTCGGCCAGAGGCTGATGCCGAGCCCGCTAAACCCGAGGAAAATAAGCCCCAGCGTCAGCAGGAAGGGGCGAGCGTGGCTGGCCGGGTTGCGGGTCAGGCGCCAGATCAGCACGCTGAAAAGCCCGACCAGCAGAGGCACCGGCAGGAACCAGAAGAAGTTGGGCAGGGTAAACCAGCGGTCGGCTACGTACTGCCAGCCGAGCGGCGTCCAGATGCTCACTACCGCAATTACCACGACCAGCGCCAGCAGCACGTGGCGGGTCAGCTCGCGCATGCGGGCCTGCAGCGCGCCTTCACTTTTCATGATGAGCCAGGTAGTGCCCAGCAGCGTGTAGGCCACAACCAGCCCGATACCGCAGAAGAGGTTAAAGGGGGTGAGCCAGTCAAGCGCCGAGCCGACGAAACGCCGCCCCTCAACGTCGAAGCCGTTAATCACGGCGCCCACCACCACGCCCTGGCTGAAGGTGGCGAGCAGAGAGCCGCCGGCAAAGGAGTAATCCCAGAATTTGCGGTGCGACGGCGTGGCTTTGAAGCGGAACTCAAAGGCGACGCCGCGGAAGATGAGGCCGATCAGCATCGCGGTGAGAGGAATGGTGAGCGCATCAATAATCACCGCATAGGCCAGCGGAAAAGCGCCGAAAAGGCCCGCGCCGCCGAGCACCAGCCAGGTCTCGTTGCCGTCCCAGACCGGCGCCACGCTGTTGACCATCACATCGCGCTCCTTCGCATCGCCCACGAAGTTAAACAGCAGGCCGATGCCCAAATCAAAGCCATCCATGATGATGTACATCAGCGTGGCAAAGACGATGATGGCAAACCAGATAACTGAGATATCGACGCCCATCAGTTTCTCTCCTGTTCAGGAACAGACTCAGCGGCAGACAGCGGACGGGCGGGAGTGCCCGAGGTGTTTGACGTCAGCGTATCGACAGGCTGCGGTCCTTTCTTAATCAGCCGGATGAGGTAAACATAGCCCACCCCAAACACCGACGAGTAAACGACGAAGAACGCCAGCAGGCTGATGCTCATCTGCAGGGTGCTGTGCAGCGATACTGCGTCGATGGTGCGCAGATAGCCGTAGACCACCCACGGCTGACGGCCCACCTCGGTGGTGACCCAGCCGGCGAGCAGCGCCAGCAGCCCGGCAGGCCCCATGCAGAGGGCAAACCAGTGGAACGGGCGAGAGTGGAAAAGTCGATGACGATAGCGTAGCCAGACGCTGATAAGCCCGAGGGTAATCATCAGCAGCCCCATCCCGACCATGACGCGGAACGACCAGAAAACGATGGTCGAGTTTGGCCGATCTTCTTTCGGGAAATCCTTCAGCGCCGGGACCTGCTTATCCAGGCTGTGCGTCAGGATAAGGCTGCCGAGCGCGGGGATCTCCAGACCGTATTTGGTGCGCTCCTCGTCCATATCCGGCAGGCCAAACAGCAGCAGCGGGGTGGCCTCGCCCGGCGGATTTTCCCAGTGTCCCTCAATGGCGGCAATTTTAGCCGGCTGGTGCTCTAGCGTGTTCAGGCCGTGCATATCGCCCACGACCGCCTGGATGGGAGCGACCAGCAGCGCCATCCACATCGCCATGGAAAACATGGTGCGGACGGCGGGGGTATCGTTACCGCGCAGCAGGTGCCATGCGCCCGACGCGCCAACAAACAGCGCGCTGCTCAGAAACGCGGCGATAGCCATATGAATAAGGCGATAAGGGAAAGAGGGATTAAAGACGATCGCCAGCCAGTCCTGCGGAATAACCTGTCCGTTCTCGATAGTGAAGCCCTGCGGCGTATGCATCCAGCTGTTGGACGCGAGGATCCAGAAGGTCGACATCAGCGTGCCGAGCGCCACCATGCAGGTAGAAAAGAAGTGCAGGCCCGGGCCGACCTTATTCCAGCCGAACATCATGACGCCAAGGAAACCGGCCTCAAGGAAGAAGGCGGTTAAGACTTCATAGGTCAGAAGGGGGCCGGTAATACTGCCCGCGAACTGTGAGAACCCGCTCCAGTTGGTGCCAAACTGGTACGCCATGACCAGGCCGGAAACGACACCCATCCCGAAGTTAACGGCAAATATCTTGAGCCAGAAATGGTACAACGATCGCCAGACGTCGTTTTTGGTGCGCAGCCACATGCCCTCCAGCACCACCAGATAGCTGGCGAGGCCGATGGTGATCGCAGGAAAAAGGATATGAAACGAGACGGTAAAAGCGAACTGAATTCTGGCCAGATGGAACGCGTCGAGTTCGAACATGGTCCGTACCTCTGAAACGATGGGGCACGAGAATTGCCGGACAGTTTATGGCTGCCCGGCAAAACCGATTACGGTTTAGTCTTACCGGCACCCAGCTCGGCACCGGTCAGCGGGTCAGAATGTGGATCGGACTTCGTGCGGGCAGACATCGCCTTGACCAGGGTTGCCTGTTCGGTCGTGAGCGTGACGCTTGCGCTGCCATCGCCGCCGTCAACCGCAGGCTGGGGGGACTCAACGTAATCGAAATGTTTATCGCTGTTCCAGCTTCCGCGAACCTCTCCACCTTCAGACATATTGTAGTACTTGTTGGTGAATTCCTCGATTGGCGGCAATTTTCCCGGTGGGAAATTATTACGGATGGACTGCAGCGCCTTCTCAAAGGAGAGCTGGTGCGCCGCCTCGCGCGTCATCAGAAACGCCAGGGCATCCTTTACGCCGGGATCGTCGGTCACGTTGATCAGCCGTTCATAGATGATTTTCGCTCTGGCCTCTGCTGCCACGTTTGAGCGCAGGTCCGCCGTCGGCTCGCCGATGGTATCGACGTAGGCCGCCGTCCAGGGCACGCCCGCCGAGTTAGTGAGCGGGGTGCCGCCACCGTAGAGCAGGGAGGTGATGTGGCTGTCATTGCCGTTTTCGGTCATGGAGCGATACAGCTCGGCCTCGTTTTCCACCCCTTCCGCCAGCGCGCCTTTGGCGCCTTTATTCAGCATGCCGACCAGGGTACCGATGGTTTCGAGGTGGCTTAGCTCCTCGGTGGCGATATCCATCAGCATATCTTTACGGCCCGGATCGTCATCGCTCAATCCTTGCGTAAAGTACCGGCAGGCGGCAGCCAGTTCGCCCTGAGGCCCACCGAACTGTTCCAGTAAAAGGTTGGCGAGGCCTGGGTTCGGTTCGGCAACGCGAACCGTATATTGCAGCTGTTTGACGTGTCGGAACATGGCGATTCTCCCTGATTATTTTTTTGCTTCGACGCCCGATGCGTCTGAACGCAGCAGGAACTGTTCCGTGGTCTGCGGAATATGGCGAATCAGCCACTCGGCCATTTCGCGTTCTTCCGCCAGAATCGTCTCGATGGCAGGTACCGAGGCCGTGTCGCCTGCTTTCTTCGCCGCCGCGAGCAGGGAGGTATAGCAGGCTATTTCAAACTGTTCGAAAACATAGCCGCTGATTGAACCCTTCACGATCTCATCAGAGGGGAACATGCCGCCAATGGACTGCCCGAGCGCCGCCATTTTGCTCATCGAATCTTTTAAAACCGAACGAGAAATATCATTACGGTCGAGGATTTCTTCCAGCAATGTAATTTGCCGTTTTGTCTCATTAATATGCTGCTCAATTCTGGCGCGAACATCAGGATAATTATCGATACGGCTGGCCATGGATTCCAGCATAGATTCGGCTTGCTTTTCCATCGCATGGGCATCGCGTAGCCAGTCATGGTAGTGTTCTACGTGATTCATCATTGTATCCTCATTAGGGGTTCGCTTATTTGGTCTCACTTTCAGCAGCCTGATCGGCACGCGCGGCACTGTAGCCAGATAAATGGCCGACAATATTGGCGTAAATGCTGATGATAATGACCCATAGCACGCTGTTCTTCCACCAAATTACGGAGGGAATGGCGAGAATGAACCATATTATGGCTGCCGCTAAATGGCACCGTTTAATTGTCCTGGGACTGATGCTCATTTTATTTAACCTGTATTATTGCGTCATTTCTGCGCTTTTTGGTTAATATTTCCTACGGCCAGGTCGGTGAGTTTAAGGTCGGTCTCTTTTTCTTCTTCCAGCGTTTCGGCAAGAAGCTTAACGGCTTTTTTATAGCCCAGTTGTTCTGCTAATGTGGCAAGGGTACCGTAGCTGGCAATTTCGTAATGTTCGACTTTTTGCGCGGCGGCAATAAGTGCGGCATCACGTACTTCATTTTTTTCCGTGCTTTCGATGACTTCGTTGGCTTCTTCAATTAAGCCTTCCATCGCCACGCACTTCATGCGCTTAAGCTTGATACCGTCTTCCTGCTCGACGATCTGGTCGATACGTTCGATCTGACCCTGCGTCTCCTCAAGGTGTGCGGTAAAAGCGGCGCTCAGCTTCTCGCTGGAGGCGGCGCGGGCAAGTTTGCTTAACGCACGGGTAAGCTGCTTTTCTGCGCTGTAGGTATCCGAGAGAAGATGAATAAAGACATCCTCGACGCTTTTCATATTCATAATAATTACGCTCCGGTAAAATAAGGAAAGGGTACTGCGAGCTTTTCAGCCCGCAGTATGCTCTCTGGTTTTATTAAAAGAGTATTAAATAAGATCAGGAGTTATCAGATTTACGGCCTCCGCCGTGACTGTTCTGTCCTCCTTTCTTACCCGCTTCAGAAGCGCGTTGCGGATCGTTTTTAAAGTTCCCACCGCTATGCTGGCCACCTTTACGTCCAGCTTCTGATGCTTTTTCACGATCTTCAGCGAAATTACCGGAACCACCACGATGCTCTGCCATATTAAACCTCATAGTCATATATTGGTTATGTCAGTACGATACGAAAATATTCCGTATCACTCGTCGTTCGAGTAATAACTCTAGTCGCTGTGCGTCATCCGTCAAATGCGTTTTGCTATTTGCGGTTGCGTTATTTTTAAATATTTGTAAATTTGCGCTTCGCTTAAAAGAGAAATATGGATAGACAGGAAGGACTTGTAAACAACCATTCAGATTAATCCTAACTTCGAGCTAAAAATTTGAAAGAAGAGGATAAAAATAATGGCGTACTCGAATTGGTTAATTTGCATTCAGAAGAGAGCCAAAAAATACTCCTTTATAGATAGAAAGCGGAACCCTAAATAATTATAAGGAAAATCCTGGATAAAAGCGTTCAGGCTGAAAGGGCGGTTCCGTTAGGCGCTGTTCAGGGGCCTGATAGCACACGGTTTGACCACTGTCGTCTTAAGATCACAATTCAGAAATTCTTCCCCCCGGAAGGAACGGGTTTCTCTACACTCCAGGTAATATTCACTGGAGGCATGACATCATGGCGAACACCATCACGGCTGATGACATTCGGGAACACTTTTCGCAGGCTATGTCGGCGATGTACCAGCAGGAAGTTCCGCAGTACGGCACCTTGCTTGAACTGGTTGCGGACGTAAACCTGGCGGTTCTGGAAAATAATCCACTATTACATGAACAACTGGCTAACGCCGATGAGCTTGCGCGCCTGAACGTGGAGCGTCATGGGGCGATCCGCGTGGGCACGGCACAGGAGCTTTCAACCCTGCGCCGTATGTTTGCCATTATGGGTATGTACCCGGTCAGCTATTACGATCTCTCTCAGGCGGGAGTGCCCGTCCACTCAACGGCGTTTCGTCCGATAGAGGATGCGGCGCTGTGCCGGAATCCGTTTCGTATCTTTACCTCGCTGCTGCGTCTTGAGCTGATTGAAAACGTCGCGCTGCGCGAGCGGGCCGCGGAGATCCTGTCTCACCGCAACATCTTCACCCCGCGCTGCCTGGAACTGATCGACCTCCACGAGTCGGAAGGGCAGTTTACTGACGCACAGGCGCACGAATTTGTGCAGGAAGCGTTAGAAACCTTCCGCTGGCACCGCCATGCGACGGTCGATCAAGAAACCTATCTGGCGCTGCACAACGAGCACCGTCTGATTGCCGACGTGGTCTGCTTCCCGGGCTGTCATATTAACCACCTCACGCCGCGCACGCTGGACATTGACCGGGTGCAGGAGCTGATGCCGAAGTACGGTATCGAGCCAAAAATTCTGATCGAAGGGCCGCCGCGTCGCGAGGTGCCCGTCTTATTGCGTCAAACCAGCTTCAAGGCGCTGGAAGAGCCGGTGCTGTTTGCCGGTGAACATAAAGGCACCCACACCGCGCGCTTCGGTGAGATTGAACAGCGCGGCGTGGCGCTGACCCCGAAAGGCCGTGAGCTGTACGATAGCCTTCTCGCCCAGGCCGGTACCGGTAAAGATAACCTGACCCATCAGCTGCATCTGCGGGAGATCTTTAGCGCCTTCCCGGACAGCGAAATGCTCATGCGCCGTCAGGAGCTGGCTTATTTCCGCTACCGCCTGACGCCAGCCGGGGAAGCGCATCGGCATGCGTTTCGTCCGGGCGACGATCCGCAGCCCCTGATCGAGCGCGGATGGGTGGTTGCCCAGCCGATCACCTACGAAGATTTCCTCCCGGTCAGCGCCGCGGGGATTTTCCAGTCCAACCTCGGGAACGAAACCCAGGCCCGCAGCCACGGTAACGCCAGCCGCGATGCGTTTGAAGACGCGCTGGGATGCCCGGTGTATGACGAGTTTACGCTCTACCAGGAGGCTGAAACGCGCAGTAAACAGCGTTGCGGTTTGCTCTGAAATCGTTACTCTGCTGGGGTGTGATGGAAAAATTAAGGTCGTTATGCAAAATCCTTCCGCCCCTGTGGTTGAAACGCGCCAGGGCGCACTGTCTGGTTTAACCGATGAGAACGTCCACGTCTGGTGCGGTATTCCCTACGCCGCGCCGCCCGTGGGGGAGTGGCGCTGGCGCTCGCCCCGGCCGCCTGAACGCTGGGATGGGCTGCGCGAGGCCACGGCATTCTCGCCCTCAAGCTGGCAAAGCAGCGAGTATTGTCAGGAGCTCGGCGGCGGCGATCCGGGCCAGTTTTCCGAAGATTGCCTCTACCTTAACGTCTGGTCTCCCGCAGAGCGGGCCGAGCCGCTTCCGGTTATGGTCTGGCTGCACGGAGGCGGGTTTACGATTGGTGCCGGAGGCCTGCCGCCGTATAACGGCAAAGCGCTGGCCACGCGCGGCGTGGTTGTGGTCACGATTAACTACCGTCTCGGCCATCTCGGCTTTTTCGCCCATCCCGCGCTGGAAGGCGAGGAAGGGCGCGTGGTGCATAATTTTGCCCTGCTGGATCAGATCGCCGCGCTCGAATGGGTGCGGGATAACATCGCCGGGTTTGGCGGCGATCCCGCCAATGTGACCCTGTTTGGCGAATCCGCTGGCGCGCGGAGCGTGCTCTCGCTGCTGGCCTCTCCGCTGGCAGCAGGATTGTTCCACAAGGCGATTGTGCAAAGCGGATACACCTTACCGGACACGCCGCGCGAGCAGGCGCTGCAAAAAGGGGAAGCGCTGGCCGCCCATTTCGGGCTGGAAAATGCGACCGCCGGGCAGCTGCGCGCCATTTCGCCCGAGGCGTTCTGGCCGCTCACCGCGCCGCTGAACGTCGCTCCGGCTCCTATCGCAGGAGACTGTGTTCTGCCGGAAGCCATGCTTGACGTCTTTTTCGCCGCGCGTCAGCATCCGGTGCCGGTGATGATTGGCTCCAACAGCGATGAAGCCAGCGTGATGGCGGTGTTTGGCATCGATCTCGCCGGACAAATTCAGAAGCTTCGCCGGGAGCGCCGCTTCGGGCTGGGGCTGATTAAGCTGCTCTACCCGGGCGTGAAGGGCGATGAAGAGCTGGGCAGGCAGGTGTGTCGCGACATGGCGTTTACCACGATGGGCTACGTGGTGATGCAGGCCCAGCAGCGCGTCGGTGGGTTGTGCTGGCGTTACTGGTTTGACTATGTCGCAGAGGCGGAACATGCCACGTACATCAACGGCGCCTGGCACGGCAACGAAGTTCCCTACGTCTTCGATACGCTCGGCCAGGTGGAGCCTTCACGTCAGTACGTCAATGAGCGGGATCTGCAGTTTGCTGCCCACGTCGCGGATTACTGGGTGAGCTTTGCGCGTGACGCGGGTCGTCGCGACATCCTGCCCGGGCCGACGCACTGGCCCGCGTGCCGTAAAGGGCGGGACGTTCTGTTACGCATTGGCGTGAATAAACATGCAGCTTTCAGGCTTGAAAACCGCTTTATGCGCGCCCGCATGAGCCTCTTCAAGCGGGTGATGAAGCACCACGTCAGCCTCGATTAAGCAAACAGGCGCGAAACGCCGCGAGACCATTTTCCTCGCCTGGCGTTTCGCGCAGCACCAGCCGGTAGCTTGCGCCGGTTTTTATGCTTGTCTCATAGGGCCGTACCAGCCTTCCCGCGTGAATATCTTCTGCCACCAGCGTTTCGTCGGCGATGGCGACGCCGAGCCCCTGAATGGCGGCCGTAATGGCGAGATCCATCGTATCGAAGTGTTGATTTTTATGCATGGCAAAGCCCGGACCTTCCTGTTTCGTCAGCCACAGCGACCAGTCCGTCTTGTCCCTTGTCGGGTGCAGAAACGTCAGCGAACCCAGCGCAGCACCCGCCCGCACCGGGCTTATCACCGGGGTGAGCGCCTCTTCGAACAGCAGATCGCCTGCGCTCATGTGCGTACCGAACACGATGGCCGCGTCGTAAGACTCAGTTTTGAAATTGACGTTGTGATCGGTAGTGGTGGTCAGCGCGATCTGCAGATCCGGATGCTCGCGCTCCACCTCCAGCAGGCGCGGCACCAGCCAGCGCATGGCGCAGGTGGGGGCCTTCAGCCGGATCACGGTGTGCTGGCTGCGGGCCTGGTCGGCCACGGACAGCAGCTGCTCGAAAGCGGACTGCAGCTCCGGAAGCAGGGCGCTACCCTGCGGTGAGAGGCGCAGCCCGCGCGCGTGGCGTTCAAAAAGCGGAAAGCCAAACCACGCCTCAAGGGAGGCAATCTTACGGCTCACGGCCCCCTGCGTCAGACACAGTTCCGCCGCAGCATGGGTAAGATTGAGGTGACGCGCGGTGACTAAAAAAGCGTCGATGGCATTAAGGGGGAGCGAACGGCGTGACATAGAAAACACCTCAGCTATGCATTTTTCTCATGGCTATTATGACAACAATTCGATTGTCCCGACAGCACAGATGTTGTTTGAATAGTTATGCAATGTCCATGAGAAGGGAAAGAGGATGACTTTACGAACGCCAGTGCAAACGCGCTCCAAACTGCCGGATGTGGGAACCACCATTTTTACCGTTATCGGCCAGCTCTCGGCGCAGCATAACGCGATTAACCTTTCTCAGGGCGCACCGAATTTTTCCTGCGACCCGAAGCTGATTGCGGGCGTCACCCGCGCAATGGAGGCGGGGCATAACCAGTACGCGTCGATGACCGGTCTGCAGCCGCTCAGAGAACGTATTGCCGATAAAATTGCCACGCTCTACGGCACGCAGTACGACCCTGCCAGCGAGGTGCTGGTGACCGCCAGCGCCAGCGAAGGGCTCTATTCGGCGATTAGCGGGCTGGTGCATCCGGGCGATGAGGTGATCTACTTTGAGCCGTCCTTTGACAGCTACGCGCCGATTGTCCGTCTGCAGGGGGCAACCCCGATTGCCATCAAGCTCACCGTGCCGGATTTTGCCGTCAACTGGGATGAGGTTCGCGCTGCGATCACCCCGCGCACGCGCATGATCATCATCAACACGCCGCACAACCCGAGCGGTCAGGTCTTCTCCGCCAGTGACCTGCAGCAGCTGGCGGCGCTGACGCGCAATACCGACATCATTATTTTGTCTGACGAAGTGTACGAACACGTCGTTTTTGACGGCGAGCCGCATCACGGGATGGCCACGCACCCGCAGCTGGCGGAGCGCAGCGTAATTATTTCCTCTTTCGGAAAAACCTATCACGTCACCGGGTGGCGCGTGGGTTACTGTGTTGCACCGGCGGTACTGATGGACGAGATTTGTAAAGTGCATCAATTTTTAATGTTTTCTGCCGATACGCCAATGCAGCACGCGTTTGCTGAACATATGGTGGACCCGCAAACCTGGCTGTCGCTGTCGGCGTTTTACCAGCGCAAGCGCGATCTCCTGCACAGCCTGCTGGCCGATTCGCCGTTTACGCTGCTGCCGAGCGCCGGATCGTTCTTCATGCTGGCGGACTACAGCCAGTTCAGCGACGAGCGCGACAGCGAGCTGGTGAAACGGCTGATCGTTGAGTACGGCGTTGCCACCATTCCGCTGTCGGCGTTTTATGCGGACGGTACGGATAATAAATTGATTCGTCTCTCTTTTGCGAAAGATGAGGCGACGTTACGGGCAGGTGCCCAGGCCCTGTGTCGGGTTAAACCACGCTGAGGAGTATGAGATGAAATTACGCGCGTTAGTTGTCGGCATGGGATTGCTGTGTACTTTTTCTTCCTTCGCGGCCACCGAGCTGCGTTACGGTCTGGAAGCGGAATATCCGCCGTTTGAGAGCCGCAATGCGGCGGGCGAACTGGAAGGGTTTGACGTTGAGCTGGGGAATGCCATCTGCAAAGCGGCAGCGCTGAAGTGCAGCTGGGTTGAAACCTCCTTTGATGCGCTGATCCCGGGCCTGGTGGCGAAGAAATTTGACGCCATCAACTCGGCGATGAACATCACCGAGCAGCGCCGCAAGAGCATTGATTTTACCCAACCGATCTACCGTATTCCGTCGCAGCTGGTCGGCAAGGCCGGCACGGCGGTTGAGGCAACCCCAGAAGGGCTGAAGGGGAAAACCATCGGCGTGCTGCAGGGATCCATCCAGGAAACCTATGCCAAAGAGCACTGGGAAAAGCAGGGTGTCACCGTGGTGTCTTATAAAGATCAGAATATGGCCTGGGGCGATCTGCTGAATGGCCGTATCGACGCCTCGCTGGTCATGTCCGCGGCCGGGCAGGCAGGTTTCCTCAGCAAGCCGCAGGGGAAAGGGTTTGGCTTCATCGGCAAACCGGTGTCTGACGACACTATCCTCGGCAGTGGGATCGGTTTTGGGTTGCGTAAGGGCGACGAGGCCACCAAAAAGCAGCTTGATGCCGCGATTGATAAAGTACGTGCCGACGGCACGATCGCTAAACTCGCTGATAAGTACTTCCCGGGTATCGATGTCAGCGTAAAATAATCGCCTCATTAGCCCCGGCGAACGATGTCGCGCCGGGGCATTTTTAATACACTTCATCCTTCAAGCTGCCTCTGCGTTGGCTACGTCTGTTCACCCAAGTCACTTACTTAAGTAAGCTCCTGGGGATTCTCAGACTTGCCGCCTTGATCCAGCATGAATGATTTTGTGTATTTACTGTTTTTTACACCACTTTCGGGCCGTTCTGGTCGACAGAAAATATTTATCACTTTGTTCATATAAACACCGGCCAACAATTGGATTCTTAACCATTTTTGTTTAGGCTGTGCGTTCTTTCTTGCCGTCATTTCGCCGAGCGCGAAACACATTCACACGACCATAAGGACGTTTTTCCAGGCATGAATCGCAGACGTTTTCTAAAAGGCTCGCTGGCAGTGGCAGCCCTGAGCGGCACATCTGGCCTTGCTTCCCTGTTTTCCAAAGCGGCATACGCTGCCGACTCTGACATTGCTGACGGCCAGAGCCGTCGTTTCGACTTCTCCGTACTGCAATCCATGGCGCATGACCTGGCGAAAACCCCGTGGGGTGGCGCGCCGCGTCCGCTGCCGGACACGCTGGCAACCATGACGCCGCAGGCGTACAACGCCATCCGCTACGATGAAAAACAGTCACTGTGGAACAACATTGAAGGGCGTCAGCTGGACGTGCAGTTCTTCCATATGGGGATGGGGTTCCGCCGCCGCGTGCGGATGTTCTCGCTGGACCAGTCAACCTCTATGGCGCGCGAGATCCACTTCCGTCCGGAGCTGTTCAGCTACGGTGAAACGGGTGTGGATACCAAACAGCTGGAAGGGCAAAGCGATCTCGGCTTTGCGGGCTTCCGCGCCTTTAAGGCGCCTGAGCTGGCGCGTCGCGATATTGTCTCTTTCCTGGGCGCGAGCTATTTCCGCGCGGTGGATGACACCTACCAGTACGGCCTTTCCGCGCGCGGTCTGGCGGTAGATACCTTTACCGACACGCCGGAAGAGTTCCCGGACTTTACCGCCTTCTGGTTTGAAACCGTCAAGCCCGGCGACACGACTTTTACCGTCTACACGCTGCTGGACAGCCCGAGCATCACCGGCGCCTATAAATTCGTGATCCACTGCGAGAAGAGCCAGGTGATTATGGAGGTGGAAAACCATCTCTACGCGCGGAAGGACATCAAGCAGCTCGGCATCGCGCCGATGACCAGCATGTTCAGCTGCGGCAATAACGAACGCCGCATGTGTGACACCATTCACCCGCAAATTCATGACTCCGACCGCCTGGCAATGTGGCGCGGCAACGGGGAGTGGATCTGTCGTCCGCTGAACAACCCGCAGAAGCTGCAGTTTAACGCCTATATGGACAAAAACCCGAAAGGGTTCGGCCTGCTGCAGCTCGACCGCGATTTCTCGCACTATCAGGACGTGATGGGCTGGTATAACAAACGCCCGAGCCTGTGGGTTGAACCGCGTAACGACTGGGGTAAAGGCGCGGTTGGCCTGATGGAGATCCCGACCACCGGCGAAACGCTGGATAACGTGGTCTGCTTCTGGCAGCCGGAAAAAGCGGTGAAGGCGGGCGACGAGCTGGACTTTAAATATCGTCTGTACTGGAGCGCCATGCCGCCGGTGCGTTCTCCGCTGGCCAACGTCTTCGCCACCCGTACCGGTATGGGCGGCTTCCCGGAAGGCTGGGCACCGGGCGAAAATTACCCGAAAGTGTGGGCCCGTCGCTTTGCTATCGACTTCGTCGGTGGCGACCTCAAGGCCGCTGCGCCAAAAGGCATCGAGCCGGTGATTACGCTCTCCAGCGGTCAAGCGAAGCAGGTTGAGATCCTCTACGTTGAGCCGTTTGACGGCTATCGCATCCTGTTTGACTGGTACCCAACCTCGGATTCGACGGAGCCGGTGGATATGCGCCTGTTCCTGCGCTGCCAGGGCGATGCCATCAGTGAAACCTGGCTGTACCAGTATTTCCCGCCAGCGCCGGATAAACGTCAGTATGTTGACGACCGGGTAATGCGTTAACGATCGATTCCCTCTCCCTCCGGGAGAGGGTTAGGGTGAGGGGCAATGACCGCAGCAAAATCCGAAATTATCCCGGTATCTGACGCTCTCGAGCTTCGCGCCGTCGAAGAGCGCTACGCCGCCGATCTGCATAATCTCGTCGTCAAAAACAAAACCTTTCTGCAAACCGCCTTTGACTGGGCGCAGCACGTGGGCAGCGAGGACGATACCCGCCGCAACGTGCAAAGTAACCAGATGCTGCACCAGCGCGGCTACGCCAAAATGTTTTTGATATTCAAGAGTGATGAACTGGTCGGCGTGCTGTCGTTCAATACGATTGAACCAGCCAACAAGGCCGGGTACATCGGCTACTGGCTGGATGAATCCCACCAGGGGCAGGGCATTCTCTCCCGGTCACTGCAGGCGTTTATGCGCTACTACGTCGAACGTGGGGAGATCCGCCGTTTTGTGATCAAGTGTCGGGTGGCGAATCAGCACAGCAACAGCGTTGCCGTACGCAACGGTTTTACGCTGGAAGGGTGCCTGCGGGAAGCGGAATACCTGAATGGCCGCTTTGACGATGTGAATATCTACGGGAAGATTTACGCCCTATAACGCCCCCAGCAGCGGGGTGCGGGTGATGCGCTGGTCGCCGTTAATCACTTTTTCGCCGCGCAGGTGAATGCTCTCCCCGGTAAACGCTTCGATGACCGCATCATCGGTGATTTCAACCCGGTGCTCGATGAGTACATCCCCGCTGATCCTCGCGCGTCCCTGGATCACCACTTTGTCATCCAGCATGATCGGCCCGCCGCGCAGCCAGGCCTGACCGCCAATCAGAACGTGGTGCTTGATGACGCAGTTTCCCTCCACCACGGCATTCTCCGCAATCTGAGAGCTGTAGCGCACCGTCGGAATGGCATCCTCGTCATAACCGGCAATCACGCGGGCGTTGCCATAGACCTTTGCGCAGTCGCAGACCCAGACGTTATTTAAGTCGTTACCTTCGAGGATGGCGTTGTCGAATACTTCGGCGCGGTGCTCAACAAACGCAAAATTAACCATCGCCTCGCCGTAGATTTGCGCCTGATGCACAATGCGCGACTGGCTGACGGTCGCCTTATCGTAGATTTGCAGGATCTGGTCATGGTCCGGCGTCAGCCCTTTGGCGGCGATGATAACGCTGTTGTGCAGAATGCGGGCGTCGCCGTAGAGATGGCATTCGCCCCGCACGCAGGAGTGCTGAATGGTGACGTTGTCACTTATGCGCGCCCCGTGGCTGACCTCCGCGCCGTCCAGCCAGCAGCTGCCGCTGATATGCGCATCGTGGCTAACGATGCACGGTAGGGTAAGTCGCGCATTGCCGGACACGGTTGCACCGGCAAACACCACGCTGTTTTCGTCGTAGATCCAACCGTCTCCGTCCTGCGCGAGGGCGCGCTCATCGTCAACCCAGCCGCCTTTCGTACCGACCGTCACGTCGTTAAAATCCACTGTCGCGATAATCTGCCGCAGCGTGACGGAGCGGGTAGTTTCGCCGTTTTTCCATTGCCAGAGGCGGGTTTCGTCGCTAAGGCGATATTTGTTCATCTTTAGGTCTCTGATAAGCGTCTTAACTAAACGTAGCAAATTTTTCGGTTTTCGAGCGGCTGGCAACCAGACGGTAAACGCCTTAAAATGGCATTCAGGATGCACTTTAAACTTATGCAGGCTCAGGAAAAAATAATGACCGTTGATGAGAATTACTTCACAGAGAAATATGGCTTAACCCGCACCCATTCAGAGGTGCTGTTCAGTGCGGCACAGATTAAACCGGGCAAAACGCTGGATCTGGGCTGCGGCAACGGCCGCAACAGCCTTTATCTGGCGGCCAACGGTTACGAGGTGACCGCATGGGACAAGAACCCGATGAGCATCGAGAATATCGAGCGCATTAAGTCGGAAGAAGGGATCGATAACCTCCACACGGCGATTAAAGATCTCAACAACCTGAGTTTTGACGGCGAGTACGATTTCATTCTCTCCACCGTGGTGCTGATGTTCCTGGAGTCAAAAACCATCCCGGGACTTATCGCCAACATGCAGCGCTGCACCAGGCCCGGCGGCTACAACCTGATTGTTGCCGCGATGGACACGGCGGATTACCCGTGCACCGTCGGCTTCCCGTTTGCGTTCAAAAGCGGTGAGCTGAGCAACTACTACGAAGGCTGGGAGTTGCTCAAATACAACGAAGACGTTGGCGAACTGCACCGCACCGACGAAAACGGCAACCGCATCAAGCTGCGCTTTGCCACGATGCTGGCGCGCAAGCCCGCTTAGCGGGCAGCAAGCAGGCAGATCTGCAGGGCGGTGTTGTAAGACGCCTCGAACGACGACAGCGGCAGGAATTCAAACTTCGAGTGGAAGTTATGCGCGCCGGTGAAGAAGTTCGGCGTGAGCAGCCCTTTTGCCGAGAGCGCCGCGCCGTCGGTACCGCCGCGCATGGGAGTCGGCTTCGGCGTGATGCCGAGTGATTCCATTGCCTCGAACATCAGATCGATGGCGCGCCTGTCTTCACCAATCGCATTGCTGATATTGCTGTAGGTATCTTCAATGCGATAGTCCACCCTGGCCGTTGGATACTGGGCGGCAACCAGCGCGGCTACGTCGGCAATCTGCTGCTTGCGGGCGGCAAAGTTGTCCTTGTCAAAGTCGCGGATATTGGCCTTAAGAATGGCCTCGCTTTGCCCGGCCTGAATGCCGTTAAACCAGATATAGCCCTCACGCCCCTCGGTGCACTCCGGCGTTTGCTGGCGGTCAAAATGGTTGATGTAGTCAGTCGCCATCAGCAGGGGATTCACCAGCACGCCTTTGGCGGACATCGGGTGCGCCGTTACGCCGGTAAAGCGGATCTCAGCGGCTGCCGCATTAAAGTTCTCGTAGACAATTTCCCCCAGCTCGCAGCAGTCGATGGTCCAGGCGAAGTCGACGTCAAAGCGCTTAAGGTCCAGCGCTTTTGCACCGTTCAGGCCGATCTCTTCGTCAGGCACAAACGCCACGACGATATCCCCGTGCTGATGTTCCGCCGTCAGGTTTTCCAGCACCGTCATGACCACCGTGACCGCCGATTTATTATCCGCGCCCAATACGCTGGTTCCGTCGCTGAAAATAATCTCCTCATTCGGATACGCCAGAATTTCAGGGTGCTCGTTAACCCGCAGCCAGATGTCTTTCTCTTTATTCAGGCAGAGATCTTCACCGGTAAACGTTAATATTTGTGGATGAATATCCGGTGATAATCCCACGTCCACGGTATCAATATGGGTAATAAAGCCGATGCGCGGCGCGCCGGGCACGTTGCCTTTTTTGACCGCCGTTACCGTGGCGAATTCATCAATAACAATATCGTCTAACCCCAGCTGTGCCAGCTCCTGCGCCAGCTCCCGCGCCATGTCGTGCTGGCCCGGCGTTGAGGGCAGGGTTTTGACTTTGGGATCGCTCTGGCTGGTGATCGCGAGATAGCGGAAAAAACGGTGCGTTAATTGTCTGGAAAGCGGCGAGCCCATAGTGATTTATTCCTTATTTATTTTTCAGGTGTTTGCCACATCACTTTAATGTTATTTATGAAATGGCAAAAGAATTAATTAGCCGTCGAATTAAAAAGACAGGAATAAATGATGAAAAGCAAACTCACAACTATAACGCTGGCGCTTGCTGCACTCACGGTCAGTTCCACCGTCGCCGCGAAAACGCTGGTGTATTGCTCCGAGGGATCGCCGGAAAACTTTAATCCTCAGCTATACACCTCGGGAACCAGCGTGGACGCCAGCGCCGTGCCGGTCTATAACCGTCTGGTTGATTTCAAACCCGGCACCACGGAGCTGGTGCCAAGCCTGGCGGAGCGCTGGGAGGTGAGCGACGACGGCAAGGTTTACACCTTCCATCTGCGTAAGGGCGTCAAATTCCAGAGCAATAAATCCTTCACGCCGACCCGCGACTTTAACGCCGACGACGTGATTTTCTCGTTTATGCGCCAGAAAGACGTGAATCATCCGTATCACAACGTCTCTAACGGCAGCTATTCCAACTTCGAAAGTCTGGAGTTTGGCAGCCTGATTACCGGCATTGATAAAGTTGATGACCACACCGTTCGCTTTACCCTGGCGCACCCGGAAGCGCCGTTTGTCGCCGATCTGGCATGGTATTTTGCCTCGATCCTGTCCGCTGAATATGCCGACGCGATGCTCAAAGCGGGCACGCCGGAGAAGGTGGATATGGAGCCTATAGGCACCGGGCCGTTTAAGCTGGCGCAGTATCAGAAGGATTCGCGGATCCTGTTTACGGCGTTCGACGACTACTGGCAGGGGAAATCGAAGCTGGATCGGCTGGTGTTTAGCATCACGCCGGATGCCTCCGTGCGGTTTGCCAAAATCGAGAAGAACGAATGTCAGGTGATGCCGTTCCCGAACCCGGCGGACCTGCCGCGCATGAAGGCGAACAAAGACATCAACCTGATGAGCAAAGCCGGACTGAATACCGGCTTTCTGGCGTTCAATACCCAAAAGCCGCCGCTGGATAACGTAAAAGTCCGTCAGGCGCTGGCGATGGCCATCAATAAGCCGGCCATTATTGATGCGGTTTTCCACGGCACCGGCACCGCTGCAAAGAATCTGCTGCCGCCGGGCGTCTGGAGCGCAGACAGCGAGCTTAAGGATTACGATTACGATCCTGAAAAGGCGAAAGCGCTGCTGAAAGAGGCCGGTTTTGCCAGCGGCGTGAGCGTCGACCTGTGGGCGATGCCGGTGCAGCGTCCGTACAATCCGAATGCGAAACGCATGGCGGAGATGATTCAGGCCGACTGGGCGAAAATCGGCGTACAGACCAAAATCGTCACCTACGAGTGGGGCGAATACCTTAAGCGCGTGAAGGGCGGGGAACATCAGGCCGCGCTGATGGGCTGGACGACCGCAACGGGCGATCCCGACAACTTCTTTGGTCCGCTATTTACCTGTACCTCGGCAAACGGCGGCTCAAATTCGGCGAAATGGTGCTACAAGCCCTTCGATAACATTATTGCGGAAGCAAAATCAACCACCGATCGCGATAAACGCGTGGCGCTGTATAAAGAGGCTCAGCAAATGATGCATGATCAAATGCCGGCGGTGATGATTGCGCATTCAACTATTTTCGAACCGGTGCGCAAGGAGGTGACGGGCTATGAAATAGACCCGTTTGGCAAACATCTGTTCTGGCAACTGGATATAAATCAGTAATTTTTCACTGCCCGGCACGCTTCCGGGCAGTCTTTTCGCAATTTGTGCTCCCCGCATCATTTTTTGTCACAACAAACCCGCCGGTCTTTTGCTATAACTTCAAATGCATACTTGCAGATAACATGGAAAACTATCATGCGTACTCAAACTTTTTTTAAAGTTGCAGTGCTTACTGGTCTGTTGGCGTTGGCGGGCTGTTCTTCAAAAGTCGCGGCTCCCGAACAATATTCTGGCTTTTTAAAAGACTATTCAGGCTTGCAGCAGACGACGTCTGCGACGGGTAAACCAACGCTGCGTTGGGTTGATCCTTCCTATAACGAAGCTAATTACGACAGTATTCTCTGGACGCCGATTACTTATTATCCTGCGCCTAAACCGACCACTCAAATTGGTCAAAAAACGCTTGATGAGCTGTTGAATTACACCAATAACAAAATGAAAACTGCTATTGGTACCCGTAAGCCAGTCGTGACCACGCCGGGTAAACACAGCCTGATTTTCCGCGGTGCAATTACCGGGGTGAGTTCGCAGAAAGAAGGTCTGCAGTTCTATGAAGTGGTGCCGGTCGCGCTGGTTGTAGCAGGTACGCAGATGGCAACCGGACATCGCACCATGGATACGCATCTCTTCTTTGAAGGCGAACTGATCGATGCGGCCACCAACAAACCGGTCATGAAGGTGGTGCGTAAAGGCGAAGGTAAAGATCTGAACAACGAAAGTACGCCGATGACCTTTGCGACGCTGAAGCAGGTTGTTGATGACATGGCGACGGACGCCACCATGTTTGATGTGAAAAAGACCGCGAAATAAAATAAAACGGCCTGCGTAATGCAGGCCTTTTTATTTACGCCATTCGTAAGCGTCTGAACCAGGTTTCTGGTTTGGTAAACATCACCATATTTCCCCCCAGAATCAGCAATAACCCCACGATACCGTTGATATGCCAGACGTAGCCTTCATACACCGTAGAGATGGACAGCGCCACCAGCGGGAAGAGCAGCGTACTGTAGGCCGCTTTGCCCGGACCGATACGTCCCACCAGCGTGAAGTAGGCGCCAAAGGCAATCACCGAACCAAACACGGCCAGATAGAGCAGCGCGCCAATGTAGCTGATGGTCCACTCTGGCGCGAAGCTGTCGCCTCTGAACAGGGCAATGCAGCCCATTACCAGGGTGCCGTAGAGCATCGCCCAGGCGTTGGTGGTCATGGTTTCAAGGCCTTTGCGCTGGTGACGCATGCTGATCATATTGCCCAGCGAGAAGCCGTAGGTGCCGAGCGCGGAGAGACCAATCCCGGTCAGGAGCGACGCGCTCCAGCCGCTGGCCAGCAGATCGTCCCAGAAGAGGGTGACGATCCCAGTCAGGCCCAGTGCCGCCGCCGTCCAGAAACGCGCGGGCGGGCGCTGCCCGAAGAAGATAAAGCTGTTAATGGCGTTATAGAGTACGGCCATGGAAAAGATCACCGATTCCAGCCCGGTGTTGATGTGCGAGGCTGCGGCGTAAAAACACCAGAAGTTAAAGCAGAAAACGCAGCATCCCTGGAGCATACAAAAAAGGTGATCCCGCAGCGCCAGCTGGCGCAGGCGGCGCAGGGCGATTAATACCACCATCATCGTGAGGCTGGCGACGGCGAAACGCCAGAAAATAGAGACGGGCGCCGCTACGGGACCCTGCTGCAGGAAAATCGCAATCCAGGTGGTTCCCCAGATGACCACCACCAGTCCGTATAATAATGCGTTCATATTTTTCTCTTCTCAAACCACGGAAGCCCGCAGTATGCCGCTGAGATCGGTCAGGGGCTTTCACCGGCTTGCGGTCGACTTGCAAAATCTTGCGCTTTTTTCTTTCCCGGGGGCTGGCAACGGGAGACAACTCTTCTTAGACTGATATTCCAGTCAATCACGCGCTTACGGTCATGTCTCACGCTTACGATACCTTTGAAACGCTTTGCCAACAGAATGCGGTCCTGCGGGAAACCGTCTCGCTGAATTCGGGCATTCAGCTGGCAGCGTGGTACAACAAGCACGATACGATAACGGTAAAAAGTAACCATCATACTCTGAGCCTGTACGTGGCGGACGGCTACGAAAGCTACCAAAAAACGCCGGGCGGCTGGAAGAACGGCGGGGGGCCGGACCGCTTCTGTTTGATGCCAAAAGAGAGCGAATCGACGTGGGATATCCGTGATGACCTGTCGTTTGTGCATCTCTACTGCACCGATGAACACCTGCGCGACGTGGGGGAAAAGATCTGGGACAAGCGCCCGCTTTCGCTGACGCTCGACGAGCGCATTTTTGGTAGCGATCCGAAAATCACCGCGCTGTATCGCCAGTTTTTGCTCGGCTGCGACTGGCAGCAGCACGCTAACCAGCTCACCCTGAGCACGGCCTCTACGCTGCTCCTGACCCATCTGCTGCAAAACTACTCTAACGTTCAGTGGAAGCTGCCGGTCGTCACCGGCGGGCTATCGCCATTCGTGCTGCGTAACGTGCTGGCCTTTATCGAAGAGAACCTCGGGCAACCCCTGACGCTGGCTGAACTGGCGGCGCAGGCCACCCTCAGCGAATACCATTTTGCCCGCATGTTCCGCCAGTCGACGGGGCTGGCGCCGCATCAGTATGTGATGCAGAGACGAATGGAAAAAGCGAAGGCCCTTGTGCAGAACACGGCGACGACGCTAACTGACATCGCCCTTGCCTGTGGGTTTAACTCCGCCAGCCACTTCAGCAACCGCTTTCGCAGCGCGACGGGCATGACGCCTTCGCAGCTACGCGCGGCGAGCGCGTGAAAACAGGGCATAGCATACGCCGCCCAGCACCAGCCCCCAGAATGCCGAACCGATCCCGAGGATCGTGACGCCGCTCGCGGTCATCAGGAACGTGACGATGGCCGCGTCGCGCTCCGCCTCGTGGCTCAGTGCCTGATATAAACTCCCGCTGATGGTGCCCAGCAGCGCCAGACCAGCGAGCGTCTGGATCCAGCTGAGCGGCAGAGCGGCCATCAGCCCGGTAATCGAGCCGCCGAAAATCCCCGCCAGCAGATAAAATCCTCCTGCTGCGATGGCCGCCAGCCAGCGTTTACCGGCATCCGGATGCGCATCCGGGCTTTGACAAATGGCGGCAGTAATGGCCGCGATGCAGATAGAAAAGACGCCAAAAGGGGATAACAGCAGCGCCAGCGCTCCCGTAACGATGATAAGCGGCGAGACCGCCAGCGGGTAACCGGAGGCCTTCATCGTGGCGAACCCCGGCGCGTTTTGTGAGGCCATGGTTACCAGGAAGAAGGGCACGCCAATACTCACCAGGCTGGTGAAGGTGAACGTGGGGGCGATAAATTCAGGCATCACAAGCGAGAGCGTGAGCTTATCAGTGACAACGTCACCGCCCGCCCATGCCACGATACCGCCGACCAGCAGCGTGACCACGATGGCGTAGCGCGGCGCCAGCGCTTTTGCTATCAGCCACGCCGCAATCATGCTGCCGCACAGCAGAAAGTGCCCCTCAAGGTGCGCAAACGCGTGCAGGCCAAACTGCAGCAACACGCCTGCCAGCATGGCGGCAGCAAGCGAATGGGGGATCAGCCTCATCAGACGGGCGAAGAGCCCGGTGATGCCGCAAAGTAAAATGAGCGCGTTAGCAAAGATTAACACGCCGATCGTTTCCGGCAGCGTTGCGCCGTGCAGGCTGGTGGCGAGCAGCGCCGCGCCGGGCGTTGACCAGGCGGTCAGCACCGGCGCTTTGTACCACCAGGAAAGCGCCAGCGTGCTGACGCCCATCCCAATCCCCAGCGCGGTCATCCAGCCTGCGATCTGCTGTGCGCTGGCACCAGCCGCCGCGGCAGCCTGCCAGATGATGGCGGCCGAGCTGGCGTAACCGACCAGCACGGCGACAAATCCAGCCAGGGCGACTGGAACAAGGTGAGAGGAAGGGCGCATGAGAACTCCGTTGTGCGTTATAACGTCCGGCATAAGGTAACACTGTGCGCTATAGCGTACAAGTGGTATGCTGATCGCCATCAGGAGGGACTATGGACATCACACTACACCTTGCAACAACGCTGAAAACGCTGCGCCAGGCGCGCGGCTGGAGTTTGTCGAAGCTCGCGGACGAGACCGGCGTGTCAAAAGCGATGCTGGGGCAAATCGAGCGCAATGAATCCAGCCCGACGGTGTCGACGCTGTGGAAAATAGCCACCGGGCTGAACGTGCCGTTTTCCGCGTTCATCACGCCAGCGGCGGACCGGCAGGCGGTGTTTGACCCGCAGCAGCAGGCGATGGTGGTCAAACCGCTCTTTCCGTGGGACGAGACGCTCGGGTTTGATTATTTCTCCATCACGCTGGCACCCGGCGCGCTGAGTGAATCCACGCCGCATGAGGCCGGGGTGATTGAACATGTGGTGGTGGTCAGCGGCGAGCTGGAGATGAAGATTGACGACACGTGGCAGACGATTTCTGCCGATTCGGGCGTCCGTTTCGCCGGCGATAAACCGCACGCCTACCGCAACAGCAGCGACCGGACGGTGCATTTTCACTCCCTGATTCATTATCCCCGCTGACGCTACGCAAAACTGTTTCGCTGACGCATACTTCTGACTACAATAGCCGCCATTTTGACCATAACGGATAACGACGAAGTATGCGCCTGCAATCCCATCATCTTGAACTTTTAAGCCCGGCCCGCGACGCCGCCATTGCCCGTGAAGCGATCCTTCATGGTGCTGATGCCGTCTACATTGGCGGCCCGGGCTTCGGTGCCCGCCATAACGCCAGCAACAGCCTGAGCGATATTGCTGAACTGGTGCCGTTCGCCCACCGCTTCGGGGCGAAAGTGTTCGTGACCCTGAACACCATTCTTCATGATGATGAGCTGGAGCCTGCGCAACGTCTGATTACCGATCTCTACCAGGCCGGCATTGATGCCCTGATCGTCCAGGATATGGGCGTGCTTGAGCTGGATATTCCGCCCATTGAACTGCATGCCAGTACCCAGTGCGATATCCGCACGGTCGAGAAGGCGAAGTTTCTCTCCGACGTCGGCTTTTCGCAGATCGTTCTGGCGCGCGAGCTGAACCTGAATCAGATCCGCGATATTCACCAGGCGACAGACGCGACGATCGAATTCTTTATCCACGGCGCGCTGTGCGTGGCTTACTCCGGTCAGTGCAATATTTCCCACGCGCAGACGGGCCGCAGCGCCAACCGCGGCGACTGTTCTCAGGCCTGCCGCCTGCCGTATACCCTGAAAGACGATCGGGGCCGCGTCGTGGCGTTCGAAAAACACCTGCTCTCCATGAAGGATAACGATCAGACGGCCAACCTGGGCGCGCTGATCGACGCGGGCGTGCGTTCCTTCAAGATTGAAGGGCGCTACAAAGATATGAGCTACGTGAAGAACATCACCGCGCACTATCGCCAGATGCTGGACGCCATCATCGAAGATCGCGGCAACCTGGCGCGCGCGTCGGCCGGGCGCACCGAACATTTCTTTATTCCGTCGACGGACAAAACGTTCCACCGCGGCAGCACGGACTATTTTGTGAATGCCCGTAAAGGGGATATCGGCGCGTTTGACTCACCGAAGTTTATCGGTTTACCGGTGGGCGAAGTGCTGAAAGTGGCGAAAGATCACCTTGATGTCGAAGTGACGGAACCGCTGGCGAACGGCGATGGCCTTAACGTGATGATTAAGCGTGAGGTCGTGGGCTTCCGTGCCAATATGGTCGAGAAAACCGGCGAGAACCGCTACCGCGTCTGGCCGAATGAAATGCCCGCCGATCTCTACAAGGCTCGGCCGAACGCGGCGCTTAACCGTAATCTCGATCATAACTGGCAGCAGGCGCTGCTGAAAACCTCCAGCGAACGTCGTATCGCCGTGGACATTGAGCTGGGCGGCTGGGAAGAGCAGCTGATTCTGACCATGACCTGCGAAGACGGCATCAGCGTGACGCATACGCTTGATGGTCATTTCGAGGTGGCAAACAACGCCGAAAAAGCGCTTAACAGCCTGAAGGATGGCGTGGCGAAGCTGGGCCAGACGATCTACTACGCGCGCGCGATCGACGTGGCGCTGCCGGACGCGCTGTTCGTGCCAAACAGCCTGCTTAACCAGTTCCGCCGTGAAACGGCAGAGATGCTGGATGCCGCGCGCCTGGCGCAGTATCCGCGCGGAAGCCGTAAAGCGGAAACCGTCCCTGCGCCAGTCTACCCGGACACCCATTTATCCTTCCTCGCCAACGTCTACAACCATAAAGCGCGTGAATTCTATCATCGCCACGGCGTGCAGCTGATCGACGCAGCCTATGAAGCGCATGAAGAGAAGGGCGATGTGCCGGTGATGATCACCAAGCACTGCCTGCGCTTTGCGTTTAACCTGTGTCCTAAGCAGGCGAAAGGGAACATTAAGAGCTGGAAGGCCACCCCCATGCAGCTGGTAAACGGCGATGAGGTTCTGACCCTCAAGTTCGACTGCCGTCCTTGTGAAATGCATGTGATTGGTAAGATGAAAAACCACATCTTCAAAATGCCGCAGCCCGGCAGTATCGTGGCGTCCGTCAGTCCGGACGATCTGATGAAAACGCTGCCGAAACGCAAGGGCAGCTAATTACCGAACGTGCGTGTCCGGTTTGCGCGACTTCTGCCACAGGTGGTGCTCGCGCAAACCCTCCGCCGACTCTTCCGCAGCGCTTCGCAACTCATCGCTGTCGGCTTCATGACGAAGCTGATGCGCCACATTCTTGACCCACAAATACTCGTGTCCTTTGTGCCCGGCCATAAGCTGGCCGGAAAACAGCGCACAGATAAGCATGACGAAAGATAACCCTTTTTTAATCATGGATTCACCGCTGAAAAAGAATGCGGGATAATCATGTCGATTATTTTTTAGGGTTATTATTCAAAAATTAAAATTAGCGAAAAGAAAATGTCAAATAATGTGGGTTCGGAATTACGGTTAAGATATTTCCTAAAAAAACTATGACGCTTTGTAAAGTATCATTTCTGGACCTCAATTAGATATTTGCATTAAGGATAAACCTTATATAATAGTTAGTCTCTGGCTAAGGAACAGGTCATTTCTAAATGAAAAAAATAATAGCGCTTGCGCTTCTGGCGGTTGCTGTTGTGGCCGCTGCAGGGATTCGTTATGCAGGTAATGACGAACCAGAATATATTCGTTCTGCGGAAATTCGCGTGGGTTCCTATTTAACCAGCGATTATGGTGGCGTTGCCTGCTCCAGCAAAAAAATAAACGATCGGCGCTGGGAATTAGATTGTACTCATCAGGCAAGAGGAAAAACATTCCAGTTTGCGGTGTATCCCTCTGAAAAAGCACCTTATGGTGTCGCCCGTTCCTTTTATCTTGAAGCCCTTAATGACGACGCAAAACAGAGCGCTGAGCAGGGGCTTATGCGTTATTTGCAGATCAATACCCATGCAGGTTAATAAGGTTGTTTAGCGTTCGTTAAGGCAACAGGTGTTAGGTTGTAAGGGATCCGCAGCCCGGCCACGGAGTGTCGGGACGTAGAGACCAAAACACAAATCTATCCATGCAAGCATTTACCGCCAGTTATTGGCGGTTTTTTTTTGCGCAGGCCGTCGCGATGGTTTTATGGCATCAGCCGATAATGTGACTGCACCAGACCCGAGGGGAAACTGCGGCTTGATACAAGCGTTAAATCGATATCCTGAGGAAGGGTTCCGAACAGCGGTTTTCCCGCACCGAGCAGGACAGGAACGGTCGTGATCACCATATCGGCCACCAGTCCTTCGCGCAGGAACGACTGGATCACCTGTCCGCCATCGAGATAGACCCGATGAACGTTCTGCGCAGCGAGATCGTCCAGCACCTCCTTTGGCGTGCGGCAAGAGAACTGCACTTTTCCCTTCAGCGCCTCCGGCACGGTCGTACCGGCCAGCTGTCGGGAGAGTACCAGCACGGGCCGTTCATAAGGCCATGCGTCAAAGGTCAGTACCTTCTCATAGCTACCCCGGCCCATCACGATCCACTCTTTGTCCGCGATGAACGCCTCATAGCCATGATCTTCTGTGGGATCGTCGCGCTGCAGCAGCCAGTTGATATCGTCATTCTGTCGGGCGATGTAGCCATCAAGACTAACCGCGATAAAAACGTGTGTAGTGACCATCAGGTGCTCCGTGTGCCAGTGTAGCCATAAAAATAACGCCTCAGCGGGCAGTACCCGGACGTGAAAATTGTTTGCGATACTGAGCCGGGGAAAGCGCGAACTGCTGGCGAAAATGATGACGCAGTGTCGACGCCTGACCAAACCCGGTCTGTTCAGCGATGCTGTCGATGCTCAACCGGCTGCTTTCCAGATAATCTTTTGCTCTCAGCAGGCGTTCATTGATTAACCAGCGTGCGGGCGTCGTCCCCGTTGCCGCCTCGAAGCGACGAAGGAAGGTGCGCTGGCTCATTCCGACCCGATGCGCCAGGGAGTCGACGCTGTGCGCCTCGATAAGATGCGTGTGCAGAAAGTCAAACAGCTGGCCGAGACGCTGGCTTTCCCGCAGCTGGGCTACCGGGCGGCTCAGCTGTTGTGGCTGTGAACCATCCCGGTGAGGGGGAATGACCAGCCGACGCGCCACGCTGTTGGCGGTTTCCATGCCATAATCCCGCCGCACCACGTGCAGACAGAGATCGATTCCCGCCGCGCTGCCCGCGGACGTCAGAATATCGCCTTCGTCCTGGTAGAGCACATCCTCAACCACGTCGATGTCAGGGTAGCGGGCTTTAAGCGCGTCGATGTAGCGCCAGTGGGTTGTGGCTTTGCGGCCGTTCAGCAGCCCCGTAGCGGCCAGCACAAACACCCCCGAACAGATGGAGAGCAGCCGGCATCCTCGCGCGCTGGCCTGGCGTAGTGCCTCGCAGAGCGCGTCCGGAACCGGTGAATCCAGCCCCCGCCAGCCGGGAACCACAATCAGGTCCGCAGACGCAAGCAGGCTTAAATCACCATCGGTAACGATGCGGATCCCGCCAGTTGCCCGAAGTTCACCGCTGTCCACGCTCGCCACCGCAAAACGATACCATTCATCGCCAAGCTCGGGACGCGGAAGGCCGAAGATCTCCACCGCTACGCCAAACTCAAAGGTACACAGACCGTCATACGCCAGTACGACCACCTGCGGGCGGGCAATTTGTCTTAAGTTTGTCATCTTTTTGCTGTTTTCTGGCATAAGCGAACGCATTCACGGGCTGAATTTGTGGATAAAGTAGTGTTAACACAAACGCCAAAGATGAGGAAGGATCATGAGCTATGTTACTGAATTTCCGGCTGCCGAGCCGCAGGAAGCCGTTACCCATTTTCTGCGCCGCCTGAGCGTTGAAACCGACTGTGCGGATGTGCACCACGCCATCGCCAATAATGAGCAGGACTTCGTGCTGCTGCACGTGGTGGGCAGCCCGGAGCAGTTTGCCCGCCGTCACGTGCCCGGCGCACTGCACCTGCCGCGGAGCCAGATGACCGCCGAGCGCATGGCCCAATGGCCTGAAGGCACGCTGTTCGTCGTTTACTGCGCAGGGCCGCACTGTAACGGCGCGGACAGAGCCGCGCTGAAGCTGGCGCGCCTCGGGCTGCCGGTCAAAATCATGCTCGGGGGGATCACCGGCTGGGAGGATGAAAAGTTCGCCTTTGCCAGCAGCGAAACCGCCGTCGCCCTGTGAAGATGAATTTTTTTCAACACCCGTGAAATTTTCTCGTTTGCCGGAACAGGACAGGTATGACATCTTTTTTGGACATTTAGACATCCAGAAGTCTAAATATTCAAATAATGAATTATCACTGCTGGCAATTATCGCCGGCAGACTGAGGAGATTTCCATGCAACGACAGCACGCCCCGTACCGCGCCGATGTAGTCGGCAGTTTTTTACGCCCGGATGCCATCAAAGAGGCTCGCCTGAAGTTCGCCAGCGGCGAAATTGACGCCGGACAGCTTCGCGCGGTAGAGGATGATGCCATTCGCCACGTCGTTGAGCAGCAGTGTGCGTGCGGCCT
Organism: Enterobacter sp. R-1.6.2; assembly: GCF_035064085.1. Classification (NCBI taxonomy): domain Bacteria; kingdom Pseudomonadati; phylum Pseudomonadota; class Gammaproteobacteria; order Enterobacterales; family Enterobacteriaceae; genus Enterobacter; species Enterobacter sp. R-1.6.2. The sequence continues at coordinate 95,250 of NZ_JASEYI010000005.1, read as the reverse complement.
GCATGTGGTCACCGACGGTGAATTCCGCCGTGCCTGGTGGCACTTCGACTTCTTCGACGGTCTGCAGGGCGTTGAGCGTTACGATTCGCAGCAGGGCATTCAGTTCAACGGGGTACAAACCAAAGCCCACGGCGTGCGCGTCACCGGCAAGCTGGGCTTTGGCGACCACCCGATGCTCGAAGATTTCCGTTACCTGAAAAGCATCAGCGGCAATGCTCAGCCGAAGATGACCATTCCCAGCCCGAGCGTGCTCCATTTCCGCGGCGGCCGTAAAGACATCGATGCGACGGTCTACCCGGATCTGAATGACTATTTCGACGATCTGGCGACCACCTGGCGCGACGCCATCCGCGCATTTTACGACGCGGGCTGCCGTTACCTGCAGCTGGACGACACCGTCTGGGCCTATCTCTGTTCGGACGATCAGCGCCGTCAGATCCGCGAGCGCGGTGACGATGCCGATGAGCTGGCACGCATCTATGCCCGTGTCCTGAACAAGGCGCTGGAAGGCAAGCCGGACGATCTGACCATCGGCCTGCACGTCTGCCGCGGTAACTTCCGTTCAACCTGGATTTCCGAAGGCGGCTATGAGCCGGTGGCGGAAGTGCTGTTCGGGACGGTCAACGTTGACGCGTTCTTCCTTGAATACGACAACGACCGCAGCGGGGATTTCGCGCCATTGCGCTTCGTTCGCCCGGGCAAGCAGCAGGTGGTGCTGGGCCTGATCACCACGAAAAACGGCGAGCTGGAGAACCCGGAGGGGATTAAAGCCCGTCTGGAAGAGGCGGCGAAATACGTGGCAAAAGAGCAAATTTGCCTCAGCCCGCAGTGCGGCTTTGCCTCTACCGAAGAGGGCAACAGCCTGAGCGAATCCCAGCAGTGGGATAAAGTCCGTCTGGTCACGCAGATCGCCAGCGAAGTCTGGTAAAGCCTCTTCCACAGCGCTGCATTATAAAAGTGCAGCGCTGTGCCATTCTGAGACGTTCTCTTTACATCCCGCGTTCCCCCTCCAGAAATAGCGCTACCTCCATTCTGGCATCCTTTTTGCTCCTGCTTCGCTGACACATTTTTTTCCGCGTCCACGCCGTAACGGACGTTTTCGCACAGCGTTCTTTTTCAGGAGTGAAAATATGCAGCGTCGTACCTTATTAAAAGCCTTTGCGTTATCCGCGTCCGTCGTGACGATGGGAATGAGTTTTGGCGTGCAGGCGGCCGATACCATCAAAGTGGGGATCATGCATTCTCTTTCCGGCACCATGGCCATCTCCGAAACGCCGCTGAAAGACGTCGCGCTGATGACCATCGACGAGATCAACGCGAAAGGCGGCGTGCTGGGTAAAAAACTGGAGCCGGTGGTGGTGGATCCCGCCTCAAACTGGCCGCTGTTTGCCGAGAAGGCGCGCCAGCTGTTAAGTCAGGATAAAGTGGCGGTGGTATTCGGCTGCTGGACGTCGGTATCGCGCAAATCCGTGCTGCCGGTCTTCGAGGAGCTGAACGGTCTGCTGTTTTATCCGGTGCAGTATGAAGGCGAAGAGATGTCGCCAAACGTCTTCTATACCGGCGCCGCGCCGAACCAGCAGGCCATCCCGGCGGTGGAATACCTGATGAGCGAAGACGGCGGCGCGGCGAAGCGCTTCTTCCTGCTGGGTACGGACTATGTTTATCCGCGCACCACCAACAAGATCCTGCGCGCTTTCCTGCATTCGAAAGGGGTGGAGGATAAGGACATCGAGGAGGTTTACACCCCGTTCGGTCATAGCGACTACCAGACCATTGTCGCTAACATCAAGAAATTCTCCGCGGGCGGCAAAACCGCCGTGGTGTCGACCATCAACGGCGATTCCAACGTACCGTTCTATAAAGAGCTGGCTAACCAGGGGCTGAAGGCGACCGACGTGCCGGTGGTGGCGTTCTCCGTGGGCGAAGAAGAGCTGCGCGGGATCGACACCAAACCGCTGGTCGGCAACCTCGCGGCGTGGAACTACTTCGAATCCGTGGATAACCCGACCAACCAGGCCTTCGTGGCGGATTACAAAGCCTATGCGAAGGCGCATAAGCTGCCGAACGCCGATACCGTGGTGACCAACGACCCGATGGAAGCGACTTACGTGGGGATCCATATGTGGGCGCAGGCGGTGGAAAAAGCGGGCACAACCGACGTGGATAAAGTGCGTGCGGCGATGGCCGGCCAGTCCTTTAAGGCGCCGTCAGGCTTTATGCTCACCATGGATGCCACCAACCACCATCTGCATAAGCCGGTCATGATCGGCGAAATCGAAGGCAACGGTCAGTTCAACGTGGTGTGGCAGACGGAGCAGCCGGTACGCGCCCAGCCGTGGAGCCCGTTCATCGCCGGTAACGATAAAAAGCCCGACCAGCCGATGAAAACCGCCAGCAACTAAGCCATCACCAGGGAGAAACGTCATGAACGCCATGCGCATGTTCATCGCTCTTGTATGGCTTTCCGGACTGCTGCCAGGGATGGCGCAGGCATCGGATGCCGATCGTTTTGTTGCCGCCAGCCGCAGCCAGCAGGCGGAGTTGCTGACGCAGTGGGCCGAAGCGCCGGACGCCTCGAGGCTGCCGCTGCTGCAGGCACTGCAAAAAGAAAACCTCTATACCGACAGCCAAAAGCACGCCTTTGCGCAGCGCAACGGTCAAATGGTTTCGCTCGGTGACGCTAAGTCGACCGAAGGGGCAGCCAAAGCCGTTCGTCTGACCAACCGGCTGCGCGTGCTGGCCGCCACGGCCATCGCTACGCATCAGCTGGTGAGTGACAGTGTCACAGAAAGGCGGGCGGCAGCCCGTCAGCTTCAGCGGGATGCCCAGCCCGGTATGCTCGCTTTTCTGGAAAAACGGGCAAATGATGAAACGGACGCGGTGGCACGTCAGGCGCTTTTACTGGCGGTGGCGAATCTCCAGCTAGCCAGCCCGCAGGCAGAGGTGCGCCGCAAGGCCGTCGAGTTATTAGGGCAGTCAGACGATCCGGACGTGGAGTCCAGACTTACCCCGTTTACCCAGGCACAGACAGAGCCGGATGCCGGGGTGCGTGCCGCCGCGCAGGAGAGCCTGAGCCAGATCCAGCATCGACTGATGTGGGGCGATCTGTTGGGCCAGGCGTTTATGGGGCTCTCTCTGGGGTCGGTGCTGCTGCTGGCGGCGCTGGGGCTTGCCATCACCTACGGCCTGCTGGGCGTCATCAATATGGCGCACGGTGAGATGCTGATGCTGGGGGCGTATGCCACCTGGATGGTGCAGCAGGCGATGGCCGGGCTTGCGCCACAGTGGCTGGCGCTCTATCCCGTTATCGCGCTTCCGGTGGCGTTCTGCCTGACGGCGGGCATCGGGATGGTGCTGGAGCGCACCGTGATCCGCCATCTGTACGGTCGTCCGCTGGAAACGCTGCTGGCAACGTGGGGGATTAGCCTGATGCTCATCCAGCTGGTGCGCATGACCTTTGGCGCCCAGAACCTGGAGGTGGCCAACCCGGCATGGCTGTCCGGCGGAGTGCAGGTTTTTGCCAACCTGACGCTGCCGTGGAACCGCATTGTGGTGCTGGGCTTCGTGCTGCTGGTGCTGTTCTTTACCTGGCTCATTCTGAATAAAACCCGTCTGGGGCTCAACGTGCGTGCGGTGACGCAGAACCGCAGCATGGCCGCCTGCTGCGGGGTACCGACAGGCCGCGTCGATATGCTGGCGTTTGGGCTTGGCTCAGGAATTGCCGGGTTAGGCGGCGTGGCGCTATCGCAGCTCGGTAACGTCGGGCCGGAGCTGGGTCAGGGCTACATCATCGACTCTTTCCTCGTGGTCGTGCTCGGTGGCGTAGGCCAGCTGGCAGGCAGCGTGGCCGCGGCGTTTGGTCTGGGTATTTTCAATAAAATTCTTGAACCGCAGATGGGGGCGGTGCTGGGCAAGATCGTGATTCTGGTGGCGATCGTGCTGTTTATTCAAAAACGCCCTCAGGGGCTGTTTGCGCTGAAAGGGAGGGTGATTGACTGATGAGCCAGCCGCTGACCTTAACGCTGGCGCGCAAAGCGCCGCGCACAACGCAACTTGCAGGCAGCCTGATGGTGGTGTGTCTGCTGATATTACCGTTTTTCGCCTTACTGCCTGCGACGCATCCGCTGGCGCTGTCGACCTGGATGCTGACGCTGATTGGCAAGATCCTCTGCTATGCCATCGTTGCGGTGGCGCTGGATCTGGTGTGGGGCTACGCCGGGATGCTCTCTCTTGGGCACGGTATCTTCTTCGCTCTGGGCGGCTACGCGATGGGCATGTACCTGATGCGCCAGGCTGCGGGTGACGGTCTTCCCGCGTTTATGTCGTTTCTCTCCTGGAGCGAGCTGCCGTGGTTCTGGTGGGGAACCCAGCATTTTGCCTGGGCGCTGGTGCTGATTGTGATGGTACCGGGCCTGCTGGCGCTGGTGTTCGGCTGGTTCGCCTTCCGCTCAAAGATCAAAGGGGTCTACTTCTCGATTATGACCCAGGCGCTGACCTATGCCGGGATGCTGCTGTTCTTTCGCAACGAAACCGGTTTTGGCGGCAATAACGGCTTTACCGGCTTCACCACGCTGCTCGGGTTTTCGGTAACGGAAACGACCACCCGTATCGCGCTGTTTCTGGCGACCGTGCTGTTGCTGCTCCTGGCGTTAGGCACCGGATTTGCGCTGGCGAAGAGCAAGTTTGGCCGCATCCTGACCGCCGTTCGCGACGCCGAAAACCGCCTGACGTTTTGCGGCTACGATCCGCGCGGGTTCAAGCTGCTGGTATGGACGCTCTCCGCCGTGCTGTGCGGCCTGGCGGGGGCGCTGTACGTCCCGCAGGTGGGCATTATCAACCCCGGTGAAATGTCGCCGACGAACTCAATAGAAGCGGCAATCTGGGTGGCGCTGGGCGGGCGCGGCACGCTGGTCGGTCCGGTGATTGGCGCGGCGCTGGTGAACGGCGCCAAGAGCTTCTTCACCGTCGCGATGCCGGAATACTGGCAGCTGTTTCTGGGGCTGATTTTCATCGCCGTCACGCTGTTTTTACCGCGCGGCGTCTACGGTCTGTTTCGAAAGGGAGAGAAATAATGCAGCCAGCCGAAGGGTTATTCACCCGCCAGTTGCCCGGCGATCGTTATCGGGAACAAACCGACCCGGTGCTGCAGCTTGAGGCCATTAACGTCAATTTTGATGGTTTTCAGGCCCTGACCGATCTGTCGCTGAATATCGGCGTGGGCGAGCTGCGCTGCGTGATTGGCCCTAACGGCGCCGGTAAAACCACGCTGATGGACGTCATCACCGGCAAAACTCGGCCAAAGAGCGGGTGGGCGATTTACGATCAGTCTATCGACCTGACCGCGCTGGAGCCTGCGGCCATTGCCCGCCAGGGGATCGGGCGTAAATTCCAGAAGCCCACGGTTTTTGAAGCGCTGACGGTGTGGGAAAACCTGGAGATCGCCATGAAAACCGATAAATCCGTCTGGGCGAGCCTGCGGGCAAAACTCAACGGTGAACAGCGCGACCGCATCGATGAGATGCTGGTTTTGCTGCGCCTTAGCAGCGAGCGCGACCGCCGCGCCGGGCTGCTTTCGCACGGGCAAAAACAGTTTCTGGAAATCGGTATGCTGCTGGTTCAGGACCCGCACCTGCTGCTGCTGGATGAACCGGCCGCCGGGATGACCGACGCGGAAACCGAATACACCGCCGAGCTGTTCAAAACGCTGGCGGGTAAGCACTCCCTGATGGTGGTGGAGCACGATATGGGCTTTGTTGAGACTATCGCCGACCACGTCACGGTGCTGCATCAGGGACGCGTGCTGGCGGAAGGTTCGCTTCGCGAGGTGCAGGCTAACGAGCAGGTGATTGAGGTCTATCTGGGGCGCTAAGGAGCGATGATGTTACAGGTTAACGAACTGAATCAGTATTACGGCGGCAGCCATATCCTGCGCGGCGTGAGTTTTGAGGCCGTCACCGGAGAAGTCACCTGCCTGCTGGGGCGCAACGGCGTCGGGAAAACCACGCTGCTGAAGTGTCTGATGGGGCTGATCCCGGCGAAAACCGGGGAGGTCATCTGGCAGGGTAAAAAAATCACCCACAGCAAGCCGCACCAGCGGGTGCACTCTGGCGTGGCGTACGTCCCGCAGGGCCGCGAGATTTTCCCGCGCCTGACCGTGGAAGAGAATCTTCTGCTCGGGCTGTCGCGTTTTTCCGCCCGCGAGGCGAAGCAGGTTCCGGATGAGATCTGGCAGCTGTTTCCGGTGCTTAAAGAGATGAAGCACCGCCGCGGGGGCGATCTCTCCGGTGGACAGCAGCAGCAGCTGGCGATTGGTCGCGCGCTGGCGAGCCGTCCGCAGCTGTTGATTCTGGACGAGCCGACCGAAGGCATACAGCCATCGGTGATTAAAGAGATTGGACAGGTGATCCGCACCCTGGCGAACCGAGGCGACATGGCGATCCTGCTTGTCGAACAATTTTACGACTTTGCCGCCGAGCTGGCCGACAGCTATCTGCTGATGTCGCGCGGCACCATTATCCAGCGCGGCCGGGGTGAAAACATGGAGCAGGAGGGCGTTCGCGGATTGGTTGCGATTTAAAATGTTATAATATAACATCCGCATTCTTATAAAACGGAATGAGGGTGTTATGTTGGCTGCACATTTTGGGAAATTTGCCATGACTCTGGGGGCGCTGCTGGTCAGCGGCCAGCTGTTTGCTCACTCGCACGGCCATCAAATGACCGAAGCGGAACAGAGGGCGGCGAACGGCGTGTTTGAGGATAAGGACGTGAAGGACAGAGCGCTGTCTGACTGGGACGGAACCTGGCAGTCGGTCTATCCGTTCCTGCTGGACGGTTCGCTGGATCCGGTGTTTAAACAGAAAGCGCAGAAAGACAAAAGCAAAACCTTTGACGAGGTGAAAGCGTACTACCGCAAGGGCTATGCGACGGACGTGGATGCTATCGGCATCGAAAACAACGTGATGGAATTTCATAAGGGCAAAGCGGTCAGCCGCTGTCAGTATGATTACAGCGGCTACAAAATACTGACCTACGCATCGGGAAAAAAAGGCGTTCGCTACCTGTTTGAGTGTAAGGATGCCGGCAGCAAGGCACCAAAGTTTGTTCAGTTCAGCGACCACACCATCGCCCCGAAGGCCTCTTCGCACTTCCATATTTTCATGGGCAACACCTCCCACGAGGCGCTGCTGAAAGAGATGGATAACTGGCCGACCTATTATCCGAATGAGATGTACAAAGAACAGGTGGTAGAGGAAATGCTGCACCACTGATGCTTTATTGCCGGGTGGAGGCTACGCCTCACCCGGCCTGGAAGCGCTACGCCACGTTGGGCGTTTCACACCACGCCTTCACGCTCATCCCACGCAAAATCATCAGCCACGCCATGACGATGGCAACCATCATGATGACAAATAGCGACCAGTGCGGCAGGTTGGTCAGGATAATACCGGTGATCATCGGGTTTGCCGCCGCGCCGAGCCAGCCCAGCGCCTGCGCGGAAAAATAGCTCGCCTTCATCCCGGGCGGGGCAATGTTGTCGATCAGCATGTATTCGCCCGGTGCATAGATAATCTCACCCAGGGTAAAAATGGCGGCAGCGATGCCCCAGTAAACCAGGTTTTCCCCGGAGAGCATAAAGCCACCCAGTCCCACGATAAAAAACAGGGTGGCGAGGGTCATCAGCGGGCGAATATTGCTGGCAGAGATCTTGCGGCCCAGCGCATATTGCAGCGTCACCACCACGGCGGCGTTGACGGGCAATACCACGGCGACCACCTTTTCGGCGAAATTACTGTCTGCATGCGCGGCCAGAACGTATTGCGAAATGCAGGTCGCGAACGATCCGCCGACGTATGACGCCAGCAGGCCAGAGAGCGTGTACCAGAACAGCGCGCGGTCTTTCAGCAATACCGACGGCTGCCAGGGCATCTTCTCCTCGGCGGTATCCAGCGCAACGCTTTTCTGCACGAAGAAATGGATGAATCCGAGCGGCAGCGCCGCGCAGAAGGCCGCCAGCCAGAACGGCAGCTGCAGGCTGTACATCACCAGCAGGGTGCCAATCGGCGGCCCGATCGTCCAGCCAATGTTCAGAAAGCTGTAGTTAAGCGAGAAAACGCGCGCTTTCTGGCTTGCGGTGAGCACGTCGGAGAACCAGGCCTTCAGCACCGTCGAAAAGACGGAATAGGCGCAGTTGATCAGCGCAAAGAACAGCACCACCAGCGTGACGTTATCGACCAGCGGGATCGCGACAAACCCCGCGATAAAGGCCACGATCGCAATCAGCATGTAGCGCTTTTTATCAAACTTATCGGCCAGAATGCCAAATCCCAGGCTGAACACCACGCCGATGGTCAGCGCAATCGTCAGGGCATAACCAATATTCTCGACGCTCATGCTGTAGACGCGCGTGAGATAAATGGTCATGAACGGCAGCGTTGCTCCCCGACCGATGGTTAATAACAATGACGACGCCAGCAGCGCTGCGGTTGAGCGCCTGAGAGATGGTTTCATATTCCTGCCCGACAGTTGCTTATGCTTTTTTTAGACGTGTGTTAACAGGATTACCATGACATAAGGGGCTTGTATAGCACCTAATTTATCCGTAAGTGCTTAGCCTGACTGCCAGAATTAATGATCTTCTCGCCGCGCGCTTTTTTCTGTTAACTTGAAGTGTTAACAAATAATTAATAATTCAGGGGCAGGGTATGACGCGTAAAGACGGGCTGCTGGCGTTGCTGGTGGTCGTAGTATGGGGGCTGAATTTTGTGGTCATCAAGCTGGGGTTACACAACATGCCGCCGCTGATGCTGGCCGGTTTGCGTTTTCTGCTGGTCGCATTCCCGGCCATCTTCTTTGTGGCGCGTCCAAAGATCCCCTTTAAACTGCTGCTGGGCTATGGCCTGACCATTAGCTTTGGCCAGTTCGCGTTTCTCTTCTGCGCCATCAAGTTTGGCATGCCGGCCGGTCTGGCCTCGCTGGTGCTGCAGGCGCAGGCGTTCTTTACCATTATTCTCGGCGCCTTCGTGTTTGGCGAACGTTTACAGGGAAAACAGCTGGCGGGCATTACGCTGGCGGTGTTTGGCGTGCTGGTGCTTATTGAAGCCAGCCTGAACGGCCAGGATGTGGCGCTGCTCGGCTTTATGCTGACGCTGGCGGCGGGGCTGAGCTGGGCCTGCGGGAATATCTTCAACAAGCTGATTATGCAGCACGAGGCGCGCCCGGCGGTGATGTCTCTGGTGGTCTGGAGCGCGCTGATCCCGATAATCCCGTTTCTGGCGGCGTCGTTTATTCTGGATGGTCCGGATGTAATGCTGAACAGTCTGGTCGAAATCGATCTGACCACAATCCTTTCTCTTGTCTATCTGGCCTTTGTCGCCACCATTGTGGGCTACGGGATTTGGGGATCGCTGCTGGGGCGTTATGAAACCTGGCGCGTGGCGCCGTTATCCCTGCTGGTGCCGGTGGTGGGGCTTGCCAGTGCGGCACTCTTGCTGGATGAAACGCTGAGCGCGCTGCAGCTGCTTGGCGCCGTGCTGATCATGGCCGGGCTGTACATTAACGTGTTTGGTCTGCGGGTTCGTCGGGCGACGCGGGTAAGCGAAAAGGCATAAAAAAAGCCCCGCGTCTGCGGGGCAAAAACGAATCAGAGGCCGTGCTGATTATAATAAGGCACGCCTAATTCGTCGGATTTGTCGCTACCAGCACCCATATGGTTAAAGTCATAAGGCGACTGGTCATGTGCTGACGGCAAAATCATCGTATCAGGATTATTTTGCTGCGTTGCACGAGGGGTTTGCTCCGCGAAGGTCTGGCTGGAGAACAGCACCAGCAAGGCGAGGGCGGCGGAGGCGGTAACTTTCATGATTTCCTCGGTTACGTCTTTACAGGCGATGATTAACTACAGTGTTTTAACGGATACAGGTATCGGGATTCGCCCGGCACGCTGGTGATTCGGTACTTATGAGGCGGCACGTCAAAATAGTTCTTGAACGTACGCGTCAGGGTTTGTTGCGATTCAAATCCGTAACGCTCCGCCAGATAAAGGATCGGCTCATTGCTTTCTTTCAGTTTCTGGGCAATTTCCGTCAGCTTGCGGCTGCGAATGTATTGGCCTAATGAATGACCGGTCTCTTTTTTGAACATCCGTTGCAGGTGCCATTTGGAGTAACCTGAACGCTCTGACACTTTTTCAAGGGAGAGCGGCGATTCCAGGTTATCTTCGATCCAGTCCAAAATGCTATGAATGGTGATAGCGTCAGTATTGCGTCTGGACATCGTCATACCTCTTTTTCTGTTTACGGCAGTATTTTTTTGAGCAGAAGCTCAAGGGTTGCCACTTCATCTGCCGTTAAGTTTTTTGTTAGTTCCTGATGCAGTGTTTGTCCTACTAATTGATGACATTGCTCGCACATGGCCGCGCCATCGCTGGTCAGCTTCACCAGTACGCCGCGTTTGTCATTCGGGTTAGGGCTTCGTTCTATCCATCCTTTGCAGACGAGACGATCCAGCATGCGGGTTAACGCGCCCAGATCGACAGAGAGCACCTTTTTAAGCTCAACCGGTGTAATACACACTTCGCAGCGAATGGAACACAGCACTTTGAACTGTGTTGCGGTGATATCCAGCGGTGACAGATAGTCGTTGAGCAGGCGATCTTTTTTCTGATTTACCATATGAATAAGACGACCCAGCGGAACAACGTCGTTAAAGATATCACTGGTGCTTTTCACAATGGTTGCCCTGGCAAGTAGTTAGTCACGGCAGATATTATTGCTCAGGCAAGTATAAGTCAACTGAATGAGTCAGCCGATGCCACGAATTGCTAAAACGTTTCATGAACTTTTTTTGAGGTCTTTCAAATCATATAGATAACTGTCAGTTATCTTTCCAGGACGGAAATAATCGTTGCGTTGCACCCATGGCTCAATGTCACACTTTCACCCTATAATTGCTGTGTTAAATATGGATAAGGACGACAACGCACTATGTTGGATTTAATAAAAGCAATCAGCCTTGGGCTGGTGGTCTTGCTGCCGTTGGCTAACCCGTTAACGACGGTGGCGCTGTTCCTCGGGCTGGCAGGGAATATGAACAGCGCCGAGCGCAACCATCAGTCGATGATGGCCTCGGTGTATGTGTTTGCCATCATGATGGTGGCTTACTATGCCGGACAGGTGGTGATGAACACCTTCGGGATTTCCATCCCCGGCCTGCGTATCGCCGGGGGGCTGATTGTGGCCTTTATCGGTTTCCGCATGCTGTTCCCGGCGCAAAAAGCGCATGAGTCGCCGGAAGCGGCCAGCAAATCGGAAGAGCTGGAAACCGAGCCGAGTGCGAATATCGCCTTTGTACCGATTGCCATGCCGAGCACGGCGGGGCCGGGTACGATCGCGATGATCATCAGCTCCGCATCAACGGTGCGTGACAGCGCAACCTTCCCGGACTGGGTGCTGACGGTTGCGCCACCGCTGATTTTTGCGATTATCGGGGTTATCGTGTGGGCGTCGCTGCGCAGTTCTGGGGCCATTATGCGCTGGGTAGGCAAGGGCGGTATCGAGGCGATTTCCCGTCTGATGGGCTTCCTGCTGGTCTGTATGGGCGTGCAGTTTATTATTAACGGCGTGCTGGAAATTATTAAAACCTATCATTGATGTGATTGCCCGGCGGCGCTTCGCTTGCCCGGGCCTGCGGGTTTTGTAGGCCGGGTAAGGCGAAGCCGCCACCCGGCAAGAGGGCTCACCCGTGCTGACCCTGTTCCTCCAGCGCCACCGGCCATTTACGGAAGATGAGCACTGACCAGACCAGCGCCACCAGGGCCGGAATGGCGCCCAGATAGCCAATCGCCGACATTGATACGTGCAGTATTACCTGATTTCCCACCAGCGCGCCCGCGCCAATCCCCAGATTGAAAATCCCTGAGAACAGCGACATGGCGACGTCCGTTGCATCCGGCGCCAGGGCCAGGACCTTCACCTGCATGCCCAGACCAATAATCATGATCGCCACGCCCCAGAACAGGCTGAGGATCGCCAGTTGGCTCTCACTGCCTGCGGCAGGCATCAGCAGCAGCAGGCAGGCCAGCAGCAGACCGATAGCGCAGCTCACCAGCGTCGACGCATGCCGATTACCCAGCTTACCGAACAGCACGCTGCCAATAATGCCCGCTCCGCCGAGGATCAACAGCAGGACGGTGGCAAAGTTGGCGCTAAAGCCCGCCGCCACCTGCACAAAGGGTTCAATGTAGCTGTATGCCGTGTAATGGGCCGTCACCACAATGACGGTAAGCAGGTAGATACCCAGCAGCGCCGGGCGACGCATCAGCAGCGGCAGGCTTTTCAGCGAGCCGGAATGTTCGCTCGGCAGCGCGGGCAGCAGCTTAATCAGGCATACCAGCGTAACCAGCGCGCCCATACCAATGGCGAAGAATGTCGTACGCCAGCCGAAGTATTGCCCTACGATGCGGCCAATCGGCAGACCCAGCACCATCGCCAGTGCGGTACCGGTGGCAATCAGGCTCAGCGCCTGGGCGCGTTTACCCGCTGGCGCGAGTCGAATAGCCAGCGACGCGGTGATCGACCAGAACACCGCATGGGCAAAGGCAATGCCGATTCGGCTGATGACCAGCACCGTAAAATTCCACGCCATAAACGACAGAACATGGCTGGCGATGAACAGCACAAACAGGCCGATCAGCAGCCTGCGCCGCTCCATCTGGCTGGTCAGCAGCATAAACGGCAAGGACATCAGCGCCACAACCCAGGCGTAGATGGTCAACATAATGCCCACCTGCGCCGTTTCCATCTGGAAACTTTCAGCGATGTCAGACAACAGCCCAACCGGAACAAATTCTGTGGTGTTAAAAATAAACGCGGCGATGGCCAGCGTGACCACGCGTAGCCACGCAACCCTGCGGGAAACTGTGTTCGTTGTCATAGGGATGTCGGAGATTCGTTGCTGAAAAGAAGAGGAGACGATCTTAAAACGTCGAACGGCGAAAACTCAACCATTATGTGACGCAGATCTCAATATTTACCTTATGAAAGCGGTAGCCGGGAACGCCGTTTTCATTGAATATAAAAGAACAACACAATAAAAACAGGCGGTAAGACAATGCAGGAGATTGATTTTTATCTGGTAGATGCGTTCAGCGACACCTCGTTTGGCGGCAATCCGGCCGCCGTTTGCCCGCTCAAGGAATGGTTACCCGATGAGACCTTGCTGAAAATGGCGCAGCAGCATAATCAGTCGGAAACGGCTTTTTTCGTCTGCAGTAAAGGGGGCATTGAGCTACGCTGGTTTACCACGCTTACCGAAGTCAATCTCTGCGGCCACGCTACGCTGGCGGCCGCGCACGTGCTGTTTACCGAGCTGGATTACCCGGATTCGCGGATCCACTTTGAAACCGCCTCTGGCCGCCTCACCGTCAGCCGGGAGGGGGAGTGGATGACGCTGGATTTCCCGGCATGTCCAACCCATGAAGAGACACCCCCGCCGGAGATGCTCTCGGCGCTGGGTATCAGCCGCTACGTTGAAGCCCGTAAAGGGCGCGCATGGCTGATCGTTCTGGAAAATCGCCAGCAGGTTGAAGCGCTTGCGCCGCGCTTCTCGGTGATGACGCCGGGCGAGCATAAGGTGAGCGTTACGGCGCGCGGTGAGGGGAAATATGATTTTGTCAGCCGCTTTTTCTCACCGGGCGTTTCCGTCCCGGAAGACCCGGTCACCGGCTCCGCGCACACCATGCTGATCCCCTACTGGAGTGAAAAGCTGGGCAAAACCACGATGTTTGCCCGTCAGGTTTCAGCGCGCGGCGGCGATGTGCGCTGTGAGCTGAAAGGTTCGCGCGTGCTGATGAGCGGGCAGGCCACGCTTTATCTGAAAGGCACAGTTTTTCTGCGCTAAAACCCATAACAAGAGAGGAAGAGACAATGCAGGAAATTGATTTTTATCTGGTGGATGCCTTCAGCGATAAAACCTTTGGCGGCAACGCCGCAGCGGTATGTCCTCTGGAAGAATGGCTGCCGGACGAAACGCTGCTCAAAATGGCGCAACAGCATAACCAGTCTGAGACCGCCTTTTTCGTGCGCACCGACGGCGGGTTTGAGCTGCGCTGGTTCACCACGCTGGATGAAATTAACCTGTGCGGTCACGCTACGCTTGCCGCATCGCACGTCATTTTCGAATACCTTGATTATCCGCATACCGAAATCACCTTCACCACGCGCTTCGTGGGCGAGCTGACCGTCAAGCGCAGCGGCGACTGGCTGACGCTGAACTTCCCCGCGTGGTCGACGGAAATCGTCGAAAACCCACCTGAGCTGCTGTTTAGCGCGCTGGGCATCACGGTGGCAAAAGAGGTGCGCGTCGGACGCGATTTCATGGTGGTGCTGGAGAGCCAGCAGCAGGTTGAAGCGTTAACGCCGGATATTGGGGCCATGCTTCCGCTGGATAAAATGGTCTGCGTGACGGCGCCGGGAGAAGAATATGACTTCGTCAGCCGCTTCTTCTGCCCTGGCGAAGGGGTGCCGGAAGATCCCGTCACCGGATCCGCCCACAGCATGCTGATCCCTTACTGGAGCGAAAAGCTGGGCAAAATGTCACTCAATGCCCGCCAGGTGTCATACCGTGGCGGGGATCTGCGCTGCGAGCTGAAGGGCGACCGCGTGCTGATTGGCGGCCAGGCTACGCTGTACCTGAAAGGGCGAATCTTCCTGCGCTAGCTGAGTGACGCGCTATAAGTTAATACTATGAACCACTCCGGCAGGCCTGAGCTATGTTGATATAAAAACAGCAAGGTGCCTGCCATGTATTCCATTACCTCTGAATCTGCACGTCATCCGGACATTCTCACGCTGATCGCGGCGCTTGACCGCTACCAGAGCGAACTCTATCCCGCCGAAAGCAACCATCTGCTCGACCTGTCCGCGCTGCCGGAAGCCTCGCTGATCCTGATGGTCATTCGTGACCAGCAGCTGCACGCCGTAGGCTGCGGAGCCATCGTGCTCAACGGCGACGGAACGGGGGAGATGAAGCGGGTCTATATCGATCCGGCCCATCGCGGGCAGCATCTCGGCGAGACGCTGCTGGCCGCCCTGGAAGATGAAGCCCTGAGCCGCCATTGCCACACGGTAAGGCTGGAGACGGGCATCAAACAGCGCGCCGCGGTTCGCCTGTACGAGCAATGCGGGTACGATTTGCGTCCGGCGTTTGCCCCGTACGCTGACGATCCGCTCAGCCTGTTTATGGAGAAGGCGCTGGTTGAAGACGTTCGTTTAGCAGCGCTATAAAGGCTTCCAGCTGGCGGGTCATCGCCCCGCGCCGCCACACCAGCCAGGTAGTGAGCCAGCGCCAGTTTTCCGCCAGCGGCCAGGCTTCAACCTGATGATGTCCCGGCATACTCTCCAGCATCGAGCGCGGCATCAGCGCGATGCCAGCGCCCGCAATGACGCAGGCGAGCATGCCGTGATAGGACTCCATCTCATGAATGCGGCCGGGCGTGGCTCTGTCCGCATGAAACCAGCTTTCCAGATGTCGACGGTACGAGCAGTTCGCGCGAAAAGCGTAAACGTCGCTGCCGCTGACCTGCGTGGCGCGGGCGACCTCCGCGTGCCCGGCTGGCGTGACCAGCAGCATCTCTTCCCGGTAGACCGGCATCCCCTCCAGCTCCGGGTGCGACAGCGGCCCGTCGACAAAGGCGGCGCTGAGGGTTCCCTCCAGCACGCCATCAATCATCGTCCCGGAAGGCCCGGTAGATAGGGCAAACTGGATGCGCGGATAGCGCTGGTTAAACTGCGCCAGCGTTTCGGGAATGCGCACCGCGGCGGTGCTTTCCAGCGCGCCGAGGGCAAATAGCCCCTGCGGCTCATCACCCGCGACGACCATGCGCGCTTCATCCACCAGGGCGAGGATCTGCCTGCTGTAGCGCAGAAAGTTATGTCCGGCGGGGGATAAGCGCAAACGCTGGTTCTCACGAATAAACAGCTCGACGCCAAGATCGGCTTCCAGCTGGCGGATGCGGGTCGTCAGGTTAGACGGCACGCGATGCACCTTCTGCGCCGCCTGGGTGATGCTGCCCGTCAGCGCGACGGCGTTAAACATTTCAAGCTGGGTTAAGTCCATGGCATTCTCGTTTCGTGAATAAGGTGGTTAGTATTATTCATTTTTAAGAAATAGCAGAGTGAGCCACAATGAATCAACCGAAATGCGTGGAGAACATCATGAAATATTCATCTGCTACACATGCCCTGTCCGTTAACCCGGCAACGGGAGAAACCCTCGCTGCGTATCCCTGGGCGACACCGGAAGAGGTTGAACGCGCGATTGCTCAGTCTGACGCGGGGTATCGCCAGTGGCGACGCGAAAGCGTGTCCCAACGGGCGCAGAAGCTCCGGGATCTCGGCGCCGCGCTGCGAAACCGCGCGGAAGAGATGGCGCAGACGATCTCCCGTGAAATGGGGAAACCCATCCTGCAGGCGCGGGCGGAAGTGGCAAAATCCGCAGCTCTGTGCGACTGGTATGCCGGGCACGGCCCGGCGATGCTGCGTGCGGAGCCTACGCTGGTGGAAAACCACAGCGCGGTTATTGAATACCGTCCGCTGGGGCCGATTCTCGCGGTAATGCCCTGGAACTTCCCGCTCTGGCAGGTGCTGCGCGGCGCGGTGCCGATCCTGCTGGCAGGTAACAGCTATCTGCTTAAGCATGCGCCAAACGTGCTCGGCTCTGCGGAACTTATTGCGCAGATCTTTGCGGATGCCGGTTTCCCTGAAGGCGTATTCGGCTGGGTGAACGCCACCAATGACGGCGTAAGCCTGGCGATTAACGATCGCCGTATTGCGGCCGTGACCGTCACCGGCAGCGTGCGTGCCGGTGCGGCCATTGGCGCGCAGGCAGGAGCCGCGCTGAAAAAATGCGTTCTTGAGCTGGGCGGCTCCGACCCGTTTATCGTCCTTAACGATGCCGACCTGGATCTAGCCGTGAAGGCGGCGGTGGCGGGTCGCTACCAGAATACCGGGCAGGTGTGCGCGGCGGCCAAACGTTTTATCGTCGAGGAGGGTATCGCAGAGACCTTTACCCGGCGTTTTGTCGAGGCCGTTTCTGCGCTGAAACTCGGTGCACCGGATCGGGAAGAGAACTTTATTGGCCCGATGGCGCGTTATGACCTGCGCGATGAGCTGCATCAGCAGGTGCAGGCCACCCTGGCCGAAGGGGCAACGCTGCTGCTGGGCGGAGAGAAAATCAGCGGAGAGGGCAATTACTACGCGCCAACCGTGCTGGCCAACGTTACCCCGTCGATGACGGCGTTCCGCCAGGAACTGTTTGGTCCGGTCGCGGCCGTGACTGTCGCAAAAGACGCGGAGCACGCTCTGGCGCTTGCCAACGACAGCGACTTTGGCCTGTCCGCCACCGTCTTTACCGCTGACGCGGCGCTTGCGGATAAATTCTCCCGCGAACTGGAGTGCGGCGGGGTGTTTATCAACGGCTTTAGCGCCAGCGACGCGCGCGTGGCGTTCGGCGGCGTGAAGAAAAGCGGCTTTGGCCGCGAGCTTTCCCACTTTGGTTTGCACGAGTTCTGCAACGTGCAGACGGTGTGGAAGGATCGGGTGTAATTTATTGCCCGCCTGTGATTACGGCCCTCATCACGAGGGCCGTTGTCATTTATCTGCAATGGTTCTGTCATTTTCATTTCGTAGACTCGCTCGCGTCTAACGCATTGTTAATGAAGATAATTATGAACCTAACGCAAATTTTTCGCCGTATTGCGCAGCGTCTCACCCCTCGTCACTTTGGCCTGCTGACGGGTATCTTTTGCATTATTGGCCTTTTCTCCGCGCTGCAGCTCTCCTCCTCATTCCTGCTTAACGCCTCCCTGAACGACGCCCAGCGCAACGAGCAGCAAAACCTGCTGGCCTGGCAGCAGCAGAGCAAGCTGGATCTGGCCCGCGTTTCCCTGCTGGCGGCAAGCGACCTGCTTAACCGCTCCGGCGTCTGGTTTATGCAGGATAAAGAGACCGGCTCCGACGGGAGCTGGCATAGCCTGATGGACGATGCGCAAAAGGCGCTGGCGGTTTCTCAGCAGGCGTGGAAGGCCTGGCTGGCGCTGAATCCGCCGAAAGACGATGCCCTGGTGAACAGCTATCAGCTTTTCTACGGCGCGATCAACGAGCAGGCTGAAGGTTTGATTAAGACCAACACCATCGACGCTTTTTTTGCCGTACCGGCCCAGGCGTTTCAGTCTGATTTTAACGACAACTATGCGCGCTATCAGCAGGCAAGCGAGAAGCAGGCCATGCAGGGGCGTCAGAGCCTAATGGCGCAGCTCTCCGGCCTGCAAACGTTGTTCCTGTTTGCGCCGGTGCTGCTGCTTGCCATCGCGGTTGTCGTCTGGTTCGGCATGTCCAGATGGGTGATTACGCCGCTGCGTCGGTTGATTGCGCATATTAACCGGCTGGCGGCAGGGGATCTCTCCGGCACGCCGCCGGACGTCATGCGCTTTAACCGGGAGATAGGTCAGCTTAGCGACAGTATTGCGACGATGCAGCACGGTCTGCAGCAGCTGGTGACGCAGGTCAGCCATGCCACCGCGACGATGGTGGAGAACATTGACTCCCTTGCGCAGGGTAACCAGAAGCTGTATCAGCAGTCAGCGCGCCAGGCGAAAGAGCTTGAGGATGTGACGGCGCATATTGCGGCGCTGGAAAGCCATGTGGAAGGGAATACCGGCTATGCCAGGCTTGCCAGCTCGCGGGCCGATGAAGCGCGTCAGGCCGCCGTGGGGGGCGACCGGATGATGTCGACCGTGAATGCGTCCATGCAGGCGATCGTCGACCGATCTTCTGAGATGCGCGGGATCGTGGCGATGATCGACAGCGTGGCGTTTCAGACCAACATCCTGGCGCTGAATGCCGCCATCGAGGCGGCCCATGCCGGAAATCAGGGGCGCGGTTTTGCCGTCGTCGCCAGGGAAGTCGGGCTTCTGGCCAGAAAAAGCAGCCACTCGACGCAGACCATTCAGGAGCTGATCAACCGCTCGCTGCAGGGCATTGAAGACGGTTCCCGCGCCGTTACCCTGATGGAAGAGAATCTGCAGCAGGTCACCGGCCTGGTGGGCAATTTAAGCAGTTTGCTTAATGAGATCTCAACCGCCACGCTCAGCCAGGGAGACAGTATTCACCAGATGACGCGCCAGCTTCAGGCGCTGAATCAGGTCTCCCGGCAGACGGACCTGCTGGTCTCTGACGCCTCGGATGCCTCTGAGCGGCTGCAAAAGCAATCCGATCTTTTATTGCAGGCCGTTTCGCGTTTTCGTCTTAGCGCCTGACGCAATACATAAGCCTCTGTTATACTCGCAGCCCGTTTTAGCCTGAGGGCAAGGAGCAAAGTGTGGCTGCGGTCATCCATAATGAGATGTTGGACGAGATTCTGGCGCAGGTTCGTCCGTTAATTGGAAAGGGGAAGGTTGCCGACTATATTCCGGCCCTTGCCTCGGTGAGCGGGAACAAGCTGGGGATTGCTATCTGTACCATTGACGGACAGCGATACCAGGCAGGCGATGCGGCTGAGCGTTTTTCCATTCAGTCCATTTCGAAAGTGCTGAGTCTGGTTGCGGCGATGCGCCAGTATGAAGAAGAAGAGATCTGGCAGCGTGTCGGTAAAGATCCTTCCGGCCAGCCTTTTAACTCGCTGCTTCAGCTCGAGATTGAACAGGGTAAACCGCGAAATCCCTTTATCAATGCCGGGGCGCTGGTGGTCTGCGATATGCTGCAAAGTCGCCTCAGCGCACCGCGCCAGCGAATGCTGGAGATTGTTCGCCAGCTCTCGGGCGTTGACGATATTGCCTATGATGCGGTGGTGGCACGCTCGGAGTTTGAACACTCCGCCCGTAACGCGGCTATCGCGTGGCTGATGAAATCCTTCGGTAATTTCCACAACGACGTGGCGACCGTGCTGCAAAACTACTTCCATTACTGCGCCATCAAAATGAGCTGCGTTGAGCTGGCCCAGACGTTCCTGTTCCTTGCGCACCAGGGGCACGCGCCGCATCTCGATCAGGAGGTGGTTTCTCCGCTTCAGGCCCGGCAGGTTAACGCGCTGATGGCCACCAGCGGGATGTATCAAAACGCCGGTGAGTTTGCCTGGCGCGTTGGCCTTCCGGCTAAATCGGGCGTTGGCGGCGGGGTCGTGGCGATTGTGCCGCATGAAATGGCGATAGCCGTCTGGAGCCCGGAACTGGATGAAACGGGAAATTCGCTTGCCGGCGTGGCGGTTCTGGAGAAACTGACCCAGCGCCTGGGACGTTCCGTATACTGATGTCCGATCTGGATCCTCTCTTTTCCCGCCTGGCGCGATCGACATTTCGCTCGCGCTTTCGCTTAGGCGATAAGGAACGACAGTACTGCTGGGACAAAGGCCCCGAAACCATTGATCGGCACGCCGCGGATTTTGTCGAAAAGCGCCTTGCGCCCGCGCACCCCGCAAACGACGGTAAGCAGACGCCCATGCGCGGTCACCCGGTGTTTATCGCCCAGCATGCCACCGCCACCTGTTGCCGGGGCTGTCTGGCAAAATGGCATAACATTCCACAGGGCGTAACGCTCACGGCGCCGCAACAAAATTATATCGTCAGCGTCATCCACTACTGGCTGGTGCTGCAGATGAACGCCTAAATTTGACGAGTTATGCTCCCGTGGTATTTGTGTTATAGATGCATCCCAAGTTAGTCCCGATCATGCTGACGACCGCAATAATTGCCATAAGCTTTCATATGGAATGATATTTAATGCGTTCTGCTCTTACCGCTTTCAGGCCGTTCCAGGTTGATACGCCGCTGCGAAATGCAGCGACGATCTTCATCCTCACCACCTTATTCTATTTTGTGGGCGCGGAATTACGGCTCGTTGAGGCCCTGTCGCTGTTCTGGCCGCTGAATGGCGTCATGGCAGGGATTTTCGCCCGCTATGTTTACCTGAATCGCCTGCATTACTACGCGGTATGTTATGTCGCGATGCTGTTGTACGACGCGGTAACGACCAACTGGGGTATGGCCTCCGTGTTGATTAACCTGTCAAACATGATCTTTATCGTCGTCGTCGCCGTGCTGGTTCAGCGCGACAAGCGGCTGATGAAGAAAACCCCCGATCCGCTTAACGCGCTACGCCTGTTTAACTACTGTCTGATTGCCGCGCTGCTTTGCGCCTTGCTCGGCGCGGTAGGGTCGGTCGGGATTGACAGTCATACCTTCTGGCCGCTATTTGCCGACTGGTTTAGCGAGCAGTTCTCAACCGGCGTGCTTGTTGTGCCCTGTATGCTCACGTTACGCATGCCAGGGCGTGAGCTCAGGCTACGTCTGGAGCAGCTGCTGCCGGTAATTGCGCTGATCGTCTCGGTGATCGCGTCGGTGGTGATTGGCGGAGCGGGGAGCCTCTCCTTTCCTCTGCCTGCGCTTATCTGGTGTGCGGTTCGCTACTCGCTGCCCGCCACCTGTCTGCTGACGTTTATCACGGGGGCCACTGAAATCATTCTGGTCGCCAACTCGATTATTAATATCGCCGTGGCGACGCCGTTTACGACGCCAATGATGTTTTCAGCCCGGCTGGGGATCGCCACGATGGCGATCTGCCCGGTGATGGTTTCCGTCAGCATGGCGGCGATTAATTCCCTGATCCGCCAGGTTTCACTGAGGGCGGATTATGACTTTTTAACGCACGTCTATTCGCGTTCCGGGCTTTATGAGGCGTTAAAGCATGAAGAGACGTACCGGCACACGCGTTTTCTGACCGTCATGCTGCTGGATATTGATTATTTCAAGAGCATTAATGATAACTACGGCCACGAGTGCGGAGACCGCGTGCTGGCGTCGTTTGCCCGACAGGTGCAGCAGGTCGTCGGCGAAAACGGCATGGTGGCGCGCATGGGCGGGGAAGAGTTCGCCGTGGTGGTCAATTCAGGCGACGCGCAGCACGGTTTTGAACTGGCTGAACGTATCCGATCCACCGTTGCCGGTCATCCTTTTACATGGCGTCACCAGACGCTCTATCTGACGGTCAGCATTGGCCTCGGCAGCGGAAAGGCTGAGTCCTGGCAGCTGACCGAGGTCTTCAACAAGCTCATGGCCGAAGCGGACGATCATCTCTATCGTTCAAAAAAAGCGGGTCGAAACCGTACCAGCGCCCGGGTGGCGGACGAGCAGATTGCCGCGCCCTCCGGGAGTGAAACATAGCTGCGTTAATCGTCATAAGGCATTGACGTGAATAGTAAGCGGCTTAACAGGATGTCAGAACACTGACAATGTCTCTGTTTAAGCTACGCTTTTAGTAACGCTTTACGTCAGGAGACATTATGAAAGCACCTGCAACCCCTGAAAATGAAACAGACAGACTCAACTCGCTACGAGAATCAGGTCTGCTTGAGATCGACAGTTCCCCGGCGTTTGACCGCTTAACGCGTCTGGCAAAACGCTTCTTCCAGGTGCCGCTGGCGATGGTCAATCATCATTGATGAGCATTCGCTGATCGTTAAGTCGGCCGACGGTCAGGCGCCCGGCAGCGTTCCGCGCAATATCTCATTTTGCGGGCATACGATCCTCACCGAAGCGCCGCTGGTAGTGGGGGATATGCTTCAGGACGATCGCTTTGCGGATAACCCGCTGGTGGCCGGTGAGCCTCGCGTGCGTTTTTACGCGGGCTTCCCGCTGCGCCTGCGCGACGGCGCAAGCGTTGGCTCGCTGTGCCTGATTGATTACGCTCCCCGCGAGTTTTCTGCCGCCGACCTCGCCGTGCTGGGGGACCTTGGCGCGCTGGCGGAAGATGAATTTGCTGCCATCAGCGCGGCGACCACGGATGAATTAACCGGGTTATTCAACCGTCGGGGCTTTAATCAGCTCGTGCGGTTCACGCTTTCCGTTGCCCGGCGTCGCGCTGAGCCGCTCACGCTCGGCTGGCTGGATTTGGATCGCTTTAAGGAAATTAACGATCGCTTCGGGCATGAAGAGGGGGATAAGGCGCTGAAAGCGATGGCGCAGCTAATGCGCGCCTCTTTCCGCGAAGCGGATCTGCTGGTTCGTTTTGGCGGGGACGAGTTTGCCGTGCTGTTCGCGGATACAGATGAGCAGGGCGCCTGGATTGCCATGCAGTATCTTGCCGAGCAGGTAGAAAACTATAACGCCCGCAAGCTACATCCCTGGTCGCTCCATTTCTCGTGGGGGCTCAGTGAATTCGATCATAACGGCAACGACCTGCAGCAGTGGTTAAAAGAGGCCGATGAAAAGATGTATGCCATGAAACAGCAGCGACAGCGCTCCCGGTAACATAACAAAAGCGTATGTCCGATCCGTTTGCGTTAAGAAGATGTTAAATGCACAGTGACGGTATTCAACGTAAGGAAAAACAATGAATACCTCACTGCAAATCAAAAACCTCACCCGAGACGACATTCTCACCCATCTTGATGCGCTGGCCGGGATCCTCGAAAACTGTGTGAACGGCGGGGCATCCGTCAGGTTTATGCTTCCCTTTAGTCTGGATAAAGCTCGTTCGTTCTGGCGCGGCATCGCTGAAAGCGTAGGGCGCAACGAGCGTCTGGTGCTGGCCTGTGTCGACCCGCAGGACGGCGTCATCGGTACGGTGCAGCTGATCGTCGACCAGCCGGAAAACCAGCCGCATCGCGCCGATGTGGCGAAGCTGCTGGTTCACGAGAAAGCCCGCCGCAAAGGTGCCGCGATGGCCTTGATGGAAGCGCTTGAAGCGGAGGCCCGGGCCAGAGATATTTCGGTTCTGGTGCTCGATACCTCCACCGGCAGCGGCGCCGAGACGTTCTACCAGCGTGCCGGCTGGCAAAAGGTGGGGGAGATCCCGCGCTATGCCCTGATGCCGGACGGCGCCATGACGGCCACGTCCGTGTTCTATAAGTTCTTATGATTATTTTGTACAACTACGCCGTCCATTGATCAAAACAGGGTTTCTGGTCGTTAAGTTTTGATAAGTTATCGGACCAATCTTATCAGGCTGTATGACTAATCATAAAGGAACCCTCTTGTGAACACGCTCAACCGTCGTGATTTTCCCGGTGCTCAATACCCGGAACGCATTATTCAGTTTGGTGAAGGCAACTTCCTGCGTGCGTTTGTCGACTGGCAAATTGACCTGCTAAATGAACATACCGATCTTAACGCCGGTGTGGTTATCGTCCGTCCTATTCAGAGCGACTTCCCGCCGTCGCTGAACACTCAGGATGGTCTCTATACCACTATCATTCGCGGCCTGAACGGGCAGGGTAAAGCGGTGAGTGAGAGCCGTCTTATCCGCTCGGTTAACCGGGAGATCGACGTCTACGGCCAGTATGATGCGTTCCTGAAACTGGCGCACAATCCGGACATGCGCTTTGTTTTCTCGAACACCACCGAAGCGGGTATCAGCTACAACGCGGGTGACCGATTCGCCGATGCCCCTGCGGTGAGCTACCCGGCGAAGCTGACGCGACTGCTGTTTGAGCGTTATAGCCACTTCAACGGTGCAGCGGATAAAGGTTGGATCATCATTCCGTGCGAGCTGATTGACTACAACGGTGATGCGCTGCGCGAACTTGTCCTGCGCTATGCCCGGGAGTGGGCGCTGCCTGCCGCCTTTATCCAGTGGCTTAACGAGGCAAACAGCTTCTGCTCGACGCTGGTTGACCGTATCGTGACCGGTTACCCGCGCGACGAAGCGGCCACGCTGGAGGCTGAGCTGGGTTATCACGATGGTTTCCTGGATACGGCTGAACATTTCTATCTGTTCGTTATCCAGGGGCCGGCATCCCTTGCGCAGGAACTCCGTCTGGATAAGTACCCGTTGAATGTGCTGATTGTCGACGACATCAGGCCGTACAAAGAGCGCAAAGTCGCTATCCTGAACGGCGCGCATACGGCGCTGGTGCCGGTGGCATTCCAGGCTGGGTTAGAGACGGTAGGCGAGGCGATGAATGATGCAGAGATCTGCGCGTTTGTCGAAAAAGCGATTTATCAGGAGATCATTCCGGTCCTCGATCTGCCGCGTGACGAGCTGGAATCTTTTGCCAGCGCGGTAACAGGGCGTTTTCGCAACCCTTATATCAGACACCAGCTGCTTTCCATTGCGCTTAACGGCATGACCAAATACCGCACCCGCATTCTGCCGCAGCTGCTAGCAGGACATAAGGCAAGCGGACAATTGCCTGCACGTCTGACGTTCGCGCTGGCTGCACTGATAGCGTTTTATCGCGGGGAGCGTAACGGGGAAAACTACCCGGTGCAGGATGATGCATTCTGGCTGGAACGTTATCAACAGCTGTGGGCGCAGCATCGCGACCAGCAGTTGAGCACCCGTGAGCTGGTGCAGGCCGTACTGAGCGTGAGCGAGCACTGGGAACTGGATCTCACGCAGGTCTCCGGGCTTGTCGACCAGGTCACCCTGGATCTTGACGCCATTCTCCTGAAGGGAATGCGCGCAGCGGTGAAACCCCTGTGCTAATGACGTCACCCGGCTTCGGCCGGGTTTAATTACACCTTATTTTAGTTACAACATACTATATGCTCTTTTTTTAAAAGCGCATGCAGCACCGTGCGGTTATCGCTAAGCAGGTCATAAAATTCAATGTCCCGTTAACATGCTTGCAACCGTGAGGGAGATCACGTTTAATAGCCACGCTCTTTTCCTTCCTGAAACTCACTATGATTGTTCGTCCTAAACAGCACTGGCTACAACTGATTTTTGTCTGGCACGGCTCGGTACTTCCCAAAATTTACACCCGACTGCTGCTGAACTTCCTGCTTTCAATCGCCGTTATCCTGATGCTGCCGTGGTATACCTCGCTGGGTATCAAATTTACCGTGGCGCCATTTAGCATTCTCGGCGTGGCGATCGCTATCTTTCTCGGTTTCAGAAACAACGCCTGTTATTCGCGCTACGTTGAGGCTCGCCTGCTTTGGGGGCAGTTGATGATAGCGGCACGCTCGCTGTTTCGCGAGGTGAAAAACACCTTGCCTGACGATAAGCACCTGGGGGAATTTGTCCGCCTGCAGATAGCTTTTGCCAACTGCCTGCGCATGACCCTCCGCCGGGACCTGAACGCCGAACAGCTCTCTCGCTATCTTGCTCCGGACGATTTACGTCACGTGATGAGCGCCAACTCGCCGGCGAACCGCATTTTACTGATTATGGGGGAGTGGCTGGCCGTGCGGCGGCGTAACGGCCAGCTTTCAGACATCCTGTTCCACAGCCTGAACAACCGTCTGAACGATATGTCCATCGTCCTCTCCGGCTGCGAGCGCATTGCGACAACGCCGGTGCCGTTTGCCTATACGCTGATTTTGCACCGCACGGTCTATCTGTTCTGCATCATGCTGCCGTTCGCGCTGGTTGTAGATCTGCACTACATGACGCCGTTTGTCTCGGCGCTGATCTCCTACACCTTTATCTCGCTGGACACCCTGGCGGAAGAGCTGGAAGACCCGTTCGGCACAGAAGATAACGATCTGCCGCTGGACGCCATCTGCAACATGATGGAACGCGATCTGCTGCAGATGAACGATGAAGAGAACATTCCTGAAAGGCTGATGCCGGATAAGCATTATCAGCTGACCTGACGGGCGTTCCATTCGTCGCGGGTAATCTCCCACAGTTCGGAATCCAGCATGCCGCTGACGTAGGCTTTTTGTTCCGTTCTGATAAGCCGCATGCCGCTACTGTCTGAAATACGCCGGGAGCGGCTGTTGGCGGCGGCTTTCGGAGCGCGTAACACGGGTTTGTTTAGGGTATTGAACCAGTAATCCGTCGCGGCAATGCTGGCCTCGCGCATGTATCCCTGGCCCTGAAACTCCGGGGCCAACCAGAATCCACGGTTGTTATCTTCAACGTCATACAAACAGATAATACCCATCAACTCATCCGGCACCTCGCGACGACGGATGCTCCAGAACCAGGCGATCCCTTTTGCCATATCCGGCAGCGCCACGTTGTTGACATAGTTTTCCGCGCCGTTATCCGGGTAGGGCCAGGGCACGGAAGAGACCATATAGCGGACGATCTCCCAGCGCGGATAACGCTTTTGTATCTGGGCCGCATCTTCGGCAACCAGCGGTTTTAGCAATAAGCGTTCTGTCGTGAGCGTCGGTATCGTCATCCGCGGATCTCCATATTTAAGCGTTATTCTTTTGTTTGTGTTCTGGTATTTTCACTTCTACCACATTCTATTTAGTTGCGTTGAAACTTATTTACTACCAAAATTTTGCTCTGCATAGCGCTCGATTACCGTCAGATTAGTTGGGTTAACTTACCCATCCACATAAGGAGTAATGTATGGTTTTGCCTGGAATGGGTAGCGATTGGCTACGCAGGAACCCTTGCGACCGGGTTGCAATGCGTTAACGGCCTTTATCGTATCTATGATTTGGTTGAAAACGGTGGCGGTAATGTTGCCTGGCTCGATACGCAAGAATGGTACGTCGCCACCTCAACTTCACTGGATGTAATTTCGTTAGCAAGTGCAGGAGGGGCGCTAAAAGAAGCAGTTACCACCTGGCGTGCAATGAAATCTATATCTTCCTTGAAAGCCACTGAGTGGTTAAAAAGTTATCCTCGTCAGGATCGCGCTCGTTTGACCGAATTGATAATTCGCGCGCAAAACCCCGGTATAAGCAACAAGGAAATTAAGGCACTTATACGCGCTGGTCTTTATCCGAAACGATTTCCAACCGGGCCTGTTCAGGTAGAGCTCACTCGACAACTTGGGCAAGTGGTTACAAGTGCCGCAGCATTGGCCGGGAGTGCTGTGAGTGGCGTTATTGCAGCGCCCAGTAATTTACCACGGACCGGTAAATACATTATCGGTACCATTCAGTCACTGGCGGTATTCTGATGAAGTTTTTGAGTTTTTTAACCGGACGGGTTTTCCAGGATCTCCTGCAGCATGGCAAAGAGATAGAGGATGCTATTGGTCAGCGTGATACCCGTCTCTTGAATTATTCCACGCCAGAGCTGGAACAGTATTTTTCGCGTCCTCTCAGCGAGCTTCCGCGTCAAAATCCTTATCCGGTAGCGGTGCTGTTACCTCTGTTTTTAGTGGCGTTTGCGTTAAACCTTCTGCCTTTTCTCAGCGGGTTGCAGGGGTTATCACCTTTACATCATGCATTGAGCTTTTTCGTACCATCATTGACGATGACAGGCGCGCTCATTGTGATAAGCGTACTCCTGGCTCGTGGGAAGACGTCGGGATTGTTGGGGTTTAGGGCGTTGTTCATCATTCTGCTGATAACGACCCTCGTTCAGGTTTTACATATCCTGCTTTCGCATAACGGAGGCCTTTGGCCGCTGGTCATCGCATCCTTCGCACTGTTATTTTGTCGGGTGGTGATGAACAGCAGCGGCTTTGTGCTGTTTGCGCTCTATTGTCGTACTCAGCGTCTTGCCAGACTGGCACGGGAAATGCGACTAAAAAGCCGTTAAAGAGGGGTTATGACTTTACGAAAAGCTAAGCCACAGGAAGCCGAAATACTCTGGAATATTCGCAATCAGGCGATTCGTCACGGCTGTAAAACCAGTTACGACGCTGACGTCATTGCGCGCTGGACGCCGGATCTCATGCCCGAACGCTATCGGCAGATGGTCATTGAATACCCTTTTTACGTGGTGGAAGATGAAACGGGCGACGTTGCGGCGACCGGCTATCTGGATCTGGATACCCACTGTCTGGAGGCGATATTCACCTTGCCCGCGGCCTTCGGTAAAGGCATGGCGACCCGAATTATCGAGGCGCTCAAAAATGAAGCCCGTAGCCGGGGGATAACCCGCCTGAGGCTGGATGCAACCCCTAATGCCCAGTCGTTTTATCAGAAGCTGGGGTTTGTCACGCTGCGCGAAAACTATCATCACTCGCGTATGGCTGGGGCTGATTTACGCTGTTTTGAAATGGCGATCGACTTGTAATGTGAGGAACACATGGCTGTCACGGTAAGACCTCTACGTGAAGACGATTATTCCCAATGGCGACCGCTGTGGGATGGCTATACCCATTTTTATGACTGTTACCTCGAGGAATCCGTCACCGCATCGACATGGGAAAGGGCGCTCTCAGCGCATTCCTCGATGTTTTGCCGCGTGGTAGAAACGGATGAAAAGGTCATCGGTTTCGCGATGTGCATTCTGCACGAAGGAACCTGGTCAACGGCCCCCGTTTGCTACCTGGAAGATCTGTTTGTTGATGCCGACGAACGCGGGGCGGGAGCCGGTAAGGCGCTCATTGATGCTCTGATTGAGGAAGGCAAGCGCGAAGGGTGGTCAAAACTGTACTGGGTCACCCGGGAGAATAACCCGGCGCGAAAACTTTATGACAAATACGGTCAAGCCGACGATTACGTCCGCTATCGCATCACCCTTTAAGGCGACAAGGCCTGGGTTTGTATCACACTGTATCTGCATCGCTGGTACATACACAGGCTTACATTAAACCCGCTTTCGCACATATCCGCTATACATTGCCGTGTTGTTATATCCCCGTGAACTGTACTCAACCGGAGATACCAACATGTTTAGCAAACTCGCGTACTCAACTCTCGCACTGACCGTTTCTCTTGGCACCGTGATGTCCTGTCAGGCTGAAGTCACCGGCACAAATTTCGCGGCAGCCTTTGATCATCCACAGCAAATTAACGCCGGCGATCTGAATGTCGGTTATGTCGACATCGGCCCGAAAAACGGCCAGCCGGTTATTTTACTGCACGGCTGGCCTTACGATATTCACAGCTACGCCGACGTCGCCCCCGCGCTGGCGGCAAAAGGCTATCGGGTGATTGTGCCTTCTCTGCGCGGCTACGGCACCACGCGCTTCCTGTCACCCAAAACGCCGCGCAACGGCCAGCCTTCAGCCATGGCGAAAGATATTGTGAACCTGATGGATGCCCTGAATATTAAGCAGGCGGTATTTGCAGGATATGACTGGGGCGCTCGTACGGCGGATATCGTTGCGGCGCTGTGGCCAGAGCGCGTTAAGTCACTGGTGTCGGTGAGCGGGTATCTCATCAGCAGCCAGCAGATTGGCAAACAGCCGCTGCCGCCAAAAGCGGAACAGCAGTGGTGGTATCAGTTCTATTTCGCTACCGCGCGCGGTGCTGAAGGCTATGCCAAAAACACGCATGACTTCGCCCGTTTGATCTGGTCTCAGGCCTCGCCTGACTGGAAATTTAGCGATGCTGTCTTCAACGCCAGCGCCAAATCCCTCGATAACCCGGATCACGTCGCGGTGACGCTCAGCAACTATCGCTGGCGTTTAGGGCTGGAAAAAGGCGAGCGCAAATACGATAGCTACGAGCAAAAACTCGCTACGCTGCCGAATATCACCGTTCCAACGATCACCATCGAAGGCGGGAACAACGGTGCGCCGCATCCGGCTCCGCAGGCCTATGCGGGTAAATTTACCGGTAAATATGAGCACCGCACCTTCGGGAAAACCGTGGGGCACAATCCGCCTCAGGAAGATCCGCAGGATTTCGTCAAGGCCGTCGTTGACGCGGACAAGCTCTGAAATGTGCTATTTTCAGTACGTTACCCTTCGGTCTGGAGATTTCGGTGGAGCATATTGATCATATCCTTGTCGTCGATGACGACAGGGATATTCGTGAACTGATTGTCGATTATCTCGTTAAGTCTGGCTATCGCGCGACGGGCGCGGCCAACGGCAAAGAGATGCGCGTCGTGCTGGATAAACAGCATATCGACCTGGTTGTGCTGGATGTCATGATGCCCGGCGACGACGGGCTTACGTTATGTCGAGAGCTACGCGTCGGGAAATACAAAGATCTGCCCATTCTGATGCTGACGGCGCGCAACGAGGAGACGGACAGGATCCTGGGTCTGGAGATGGGCGCGGATGACTACGTGGTGAAGCCGTTTGTCGCCCGGGAACTGCTGGCGCGTATCAAAGCGATTTTACGACGTTTTCGCACGATGCCGCCCAATTTGCAGGTGACAGAAGCCGGGCGGCTGGTGATGTTCGGTGAATGGCAACTCGATACCGTTGCCCGTCACTTAATCGATCCGGAAGGGGTGATCGTCGCGCTCAGCGGGGCGGAGTATCGCCTGCTGCGCGTTTTCCTTGACCATCCTCAGCGTGTGCTGACCCGCGATCAGCTGCTCAACCTGACGCAGGGGCGAGACGCCGAGCTGTTTGAACGTTCTATCGACCTGCTGGTTAGCCGGGTTCGTCAGCGCCTGAACGAAGACGCCCGCACGCCCGCCTATATCAAGACCGTGCGCAGCGAGGGCTACGTTTTTACCATGCCGGTGACCATCAAAGAGGCTAACGAATGACGCTCTGGCCGCGCTCGCTGCTGGCCCGCCTGCTGCTCGTCGTGCTGTCCGGCCTGCTGCTGGCCAACGCCCTGAGCCTGACGCTGGTCATGATTGAACGAATGCACAGCGCCAGAACGGTGATGCTCGGTAATCTGGAAAACGACGTCGCAACCAGCGTCGCCATTTTAGACCGCTTACCGGCCAGCGAGCGCGCGGCCTGGCTTTCGCGCCTCGAACGGGGCAATTACCGTTATATTCTGGGACCGGGAGAGCCCGGCAACGCGCCGACGGATAAGCGTTCGCAGGACGCCATCCGAACCTTAAAAGCGACGCTTGCGTCACAGTACCCGCTCAGCTTCACCGCCGTTCCCGGTGCCGTTTCACACATCCAGGCGCATCTGACGTTACGCGACGGCGCGCCGCTGACCATTGACCTGATCCCACGCATGCCGCCGGTCGCCAGCTGGCTGCCCGTAGTGCTGATCCTGCAGCTGCTGTTGCTGGCTGCATGCGGCTGGATTGCCGTGCGGCAGGTGGTGCGGCCTTTTTCACAATTTACCCGCGCGGTGGATTCGCTGGATCCGGCGGCCAGCACGCCAATGACGGAGAAAGGGCCGCTTGAGGTGAAGCGTGCAGCGCATGCCTTCAACGCGATGCAGGCGCGCATTCAGTCTTATCTCCGGGAGCGCGCGCAGATCCTGGCGTCCATTTCTCACGATCTTCAGACGCCGATTACCCGCATGAAGCTGCGCGTCGAGATGGCAGGGGAACCTGAACTTCGCGACAAGCTCCTGAACGATCTCGATAGCATGACGCGTCTTGTTCGCGAGGGTATAGCGTATGCCCGGTCATCAGAATCCCTGGAAGAGACCCCGCTGAAGCTGGAGCTGAACGCCTGGGTCAACAGCATCGCCTGCGATTATCAGGACATCGGTAAAAACGTGCAGCTTCAGGCAAACGATACCCGCTTGCCGATCGTTACGCGTCCGCAGGCGCTTCGTCGGGTGATGACCAACCTGCTGGATAACGCCCTTAAGTTCGGTGGGTATGCCGTTATTGCCATTGATAATTCGTCTTCCGAAGAGGTGGTGATTCATATCACTGACGGCGGACCGGGAATACCCGATGACGAGCTTGAGGCGGTATTACAGCCGTTTTACCGGGTGGAAACATCGCGCAACCGCGATACCGGCGGAACAGGACTCGGACTGGCGATTGCCGCGCAGCTCACCGCTCAGCTGGAAGGAAAGCTCAACCTGACGAACCGTGCCGAAGGCGGACTGGATGTCTCCATTACGCTACCGCACCGTTAATTGTACGGCTTTGTATCTCCCGGCCCGGGTGATACAAAGCCAGACAAAACCTGCTTTTTTACACATATCCTGAACACATCCGCACGATGAAATAGCCTCACTGCAGCGTCGCAGGACTTGTATTGTGAGGTATCTATGTTTCTGGTAATCGCTTTTCTGGGCGGGATGATAAGCCTGCTCAGTCCATGTACTCTCCCGGTTATTCCGCTCCTGTTCGCCGGTTTTCAGGGACAGCGACGACATATTCTGGCCCTGCTCGCGGGGATGATCGTGATGTTCACCCTGGTGGCGATGGCCGTCACCGTCGCCAGCGAGTGGATCGCAGAGGCAACCATCGTCGGGCGCTGGATCGCTCTCGTTATTCTGGCCACGGCCGCGCTGGCCTTAATTTTTCCGTCATTCGCCCAGCGTATTGCGGGCCCGGCCGTCAGCGCGGGAAATGTCCTGAACACCCGAAGCGGGCAAACGCGCGGTCTGGCATCGGCTTTTCTGGCCGGGCTTGCGGTGGGGCTGCTCTGGTCTCCCTGCGCCGGTCCCATACTGGGCGCCATTTTCAGCATTAATATCGCGGGCAATTCGGCAATTACGACGGGCGCACTGCTGGCGGCCTACGGCAGCGGATGCGCGCTAATGCTGAGCCTGCTCGTTTCAGGAGGCCGCACGCTGATGGCGCCGTTAAGAGCAAAATCGGCGCTGATGGAAAAGCTGCGGCAGGGGGCGGGCGTAGCGATGCTGGCGGCTGTCGTATTCAACGCGACGGGAATGACTTCGCTTCTGACAGGAGCAAACGGCTTTGCGGACCGTCTGGAGGCAACACTCCTGACGCTGGCGAAACCCACAGCCGCGCCGGTGAAGCTCCAGCCGGTCGTGATGACAGAGCCCAGCAGCCAGCTGCCTTCATTAAGCGGGGGGACAGGGTGGATTAACGGTGACCCTGTCACGTCTGAATCCCTGCGAGGGAAGGTGGTGTTGATTGATTTCTGGACCTGGGATTGCATTAACTGTCAGCATACGCTCCCGCACGTGCGGGACTGGGCCACGAAGTATCAGTCTCAGGGGCTGGTCGTGATTGGGGTTCACACCCCGGAATATCCCTGGGAAAAGCCGCTTTCGTCGGTAAAAACCGCGGTGGAGAAATGGCAGCTGCCGTATCGGGTTGTGACGGATAACAACTATCAAATCTGGAACGCTTTCGGGAACCAGTACTGGCCAGCGCATTACTATTTCGATGCCAAAGGCCAGCTACGTTATACCGCCTTTGGCGAAGGAGATTATGCGCAGCAGGAAAAGGTCATCCAGCAGCTGCTGAAAGAAGCCAGGTCATAACCCGTCAGGGCTGGCGTTGCGCCACAATAAACAGCCGCGGAAAAGCGAGCAGTATCTGCCCATTTTCCTGGAGCGGATACTGCTCTTCCAGCAGTTCATGGTAGCGTTTCAGGAAACGTTTCTGCTCGCTCTCGTTAAGTTCCTGGAGCCACGGGCGCAAGCCGGTGGCGCTTACCCAGTCAATAATGGCCTGGTGCGAGCTCATTTTATGGAAATAGGTTGTCCGCCAGATATCCACGTCACAGCCCGCCTCGGACAAGATATCGTAGTAGGCATGCACACCCGGGAGAGGTTCGCGGCCGCGGTCAGGGTAGTCTTGTTCCAGCGCCACTTCGCGCATCGCCACATGAGTAGGTTCAAGCCAGTTGTCAGGCATCTGGATTGCTAATACGCCGTTAAGCGTGAGTAAAGAAACGAGATGAGGCAGGAGATCGTAATGGTCAGGAACCCATTGCAGCGAAGCGTTGGCATAAATCAGGTTCAGCGGCTGGCCAGGCTTATACTGGCGGATATCGGCCTCAACAAAATGGCAGTCAGGCAATGCGGCTCTTGCTTCCTCAAGCATTGCAGGGGAGTTGTCGACCCCGGTAATGTGCGCCGAAGGCCAGCGATGCTTCAACAGCGCGGTGCTGTTTCCCGGCCCGCAGCCTAAATCAGCGATGGTGGAGACCTCATCCAGAGGAATTCTGGCGAGCAGTTCAGCGGCAGGACGCGTTCTTTCCGCGCCGTACTGC
The DNA here is from genome assembly GCF_035064085.1 of Enterobacter sp. R-1.6.2. Classification (NCBI taxonomy): domain Bacteria; kingdom Pseudomonadati; phylum Pseudomonadota; class Gammaproteobacteria; order Enterobacterales; family Enterobacteriaceae; genus Enterobacter; species Enterobacter sp. R-1.6.2. Next base: position 60,585 of record NZ_JASEYI010000005.1, on the reverse strand, counting down.
AGATAAAGAGAGGGATTCCAGTCGGCCATTTTGATTCTCCGTTTAGCATGCTTCTGCAAGAGTAGCACAGCATTAAGAACAGAGATAATAGGAGAAAAAATAGAAAAAGGAAATATTACCCCTTAAATACTTAAGGGGCAATACTTTAATTGTAATTATTTTATGATTATCGTTTTTTAATATTTTATCGGCTAAGTGCTTCTTACGCTCTGTACCCGAAACTATAAATATTAGATAATCATGAATGGATATATCCCTGGTGTTTCGTAGGTCTTTGACCTCCTGGCCACTGAGTTTCACGAGGACTTAGTGGCCGGGTACTTTTTAAGTATAAGGAATACCATGCACAATGAAAGCTGTCCTAAAAGACAGGGGATAATAGTTTCAGGTGTTATTATCAGGAATAAGAGCAATGAATTCTGTTATTGAGTTTTTTTTGCATGATTACGATGATTTACCGTCAGCATTAGCCCGCGAACTCTTCCGACTCAGGAGAAAAACCTTTCGGGACCGACTCGACTGGAAAGTTGAATGCGTTGAAGATATGGAAAAGGATCGGTTTGACAACCCAAACACGACATACTTGCTGGGTATGTATGAGGGACAGTTGTTATGCGGCGCACGATTCATTAACTCGACGCATCCGACGATGATAAGCGAAATCTTTCACAATTATTTTGACGAAGCCATTATTTTCCCGGCAGATGTTCCCTGCTGTGAAATTAGCCGTTTATTTTTAGATAAAGAAACGCGAGACTCCGCAAGTCTGCAGGGCGTGCCCGCCAGTAAGGCATTGTTTCTTGCGATGAATATGTATTGCATAAAGCAAAAATACCATGGAATGTACGCAGTCGCCAGTCGCGGTATGTATGCCATATTTCGCCATGCGAACTGAAAGTTGAAGTTATTCAACGCGGTGTTTCTGAAAAAGGGGAGGTTATTTACTATATTTATATGCCTGCCAGCATCAGCATTATTGAAGACATTATTAGCAAAGATAAATCCAGTCACTGGCTTCGCGAAATGCTGGAGCATTTACGCCACTTATAACCAGTGGCTGAGGCTCAGTCGTCCAGTAAACGTAGTTCTGTTCCAAGCTTTATTGCGTGTCTGGCATTATTCACACCGAGCTTTTTCATTACATTTCCCATATGGAACTTAACGGTGCGTTCAGCAATAGACAAAATAACAGAAATTTCTGCGTAGGTTTTCCCGGCGCTGACCCATTTAAGGATTTGTCGCTCACGTGGCGACAGAAAAACATTCTTTTTCTGTTGATGCTGGCTATACAGATTGAGTGTCTTCTGATGCAGTTGAACAAGGAAGCTTAGAAATTGTGGCCGATATTTTTCTATATCAATACCAGAATGCTTAGGACTGATGACGGATAAGACGACAAGATTATTCAGATAGTCATGCAGAGGAAAAGTCTGTCCCTGGTAGATATCATACTGGACGCTTTCGTTGAAAATGCGCGTCAGGTTATAACCATCCGACAGAATGACATCACTTTCCCAGAAAAAATCTTCAACACAGCGCAAAGCCCGAATGATAACAGGGTCAATGAACTGATATTTCCTGTCGAGGTAGATATCAAACCACTCGGGGCTGTTATTGATTATCCGCATCTGGGAAGGATCTTTCTTGTTCATAATGGCGTAGGCGAAGACGATCCCTTTGAAATCCTCAAAAAACGCGTCCAGCTCACTCTGAATTAGCGTATTGATCGCTATGTCGTTGTAATATGTATCCTTCACGTGAGTTGCTTGCCTCCTGTTCGAGTGGAGGAGCAAGTATAATATGCTTCGTTATCTGTAGCGAGTCGCATTTTAATCCAGCCAACAGATAAGACAGGCTACCTCAACTGGTAGCCTGATCAATGTGTGGCATTTCTAATGGTAAATACAGATGACTCGGCGAATTTTTGAAGATTTTGTCAAATCCCGAAATAGTTCACTAAATATAGTAGGCTGCAAAATTTAGGAGGTTTTCCGCTTTACATTTGAGTAGTGGACAAGCGTACCGACCCAGATTCAAAATCAGGATTTTAACCAGCAGTCTACATAATGCCTTTAAGAGCAATATGATAAAGCAGCATGATGGTTTTACCGTCGACAATCTTGCCTGTTTCAATGCCGCGTAATGCCTCTTCAAGCGTCATTTCCAGCACGTCGATATCTTCTCCCTCAGACTTGATCCCGCCGCCTGCGCCGGTTCTGTCTTTCGGCTGATACTCGGCAAGATAAAAATAGAGTTTTTCCGTGACGGAGCCCGGGCTCATATAGGCTTCAAAGATTTTCTGCACGCTCGAAACCTGAAACCCTGTCTCTTCTTCCGCTTCTGCTTTTATGCGGCTTTCGGGATCCATGTTGTCCAGCAGTCCCGCCGCGGCTTCGATTAAATCGTCCTCATGGCCGTTGATAAAGACGGGAAAGCGGAACTGGCGCGTCAGGATCACCGTTTTTTCCTCACGGTTGTAGAGAAGAATAGTCGCGCCGTTGCCACGGTCGTAGACCTCCCGTTGCTGTCTTTGCCATTCGCCGTCACGGCGCTGCAGGTCGAAGGTGTATTTTTTAAGGTTGTACCAGTTATCTGACAGGGTTTCACTGTCAATGATGCGCACATCTGCACGTTTTGATTGCACGTTTGTTCCTCCTTACGTAGAGTAATTATCATAAACAGCATTATCGTGCACTTTCAAGATAAAACATGCAACATCAGGAATTCATGATGCTCACCAGTCAGCGAAAAAAATTGATCCTCGAAAAGCTCGGCGCAGAAGGTCAGGTCCAGTCAAAAGCACTCAGCGTGCTCTTTGACGTTTCTGAAGACACCATTCGGCGTGATTTACGCGAGCTGGCGGCAGAAGGGCGTTTACAGCGGGTTCACGGCGGCGCGCTGCCGTCATCTTCTGCTATTGCTCCCTTTGCCGAACGGCAATCCGTGAAGATGGATGCAAAAAAGAGGGTCGCCCGGAAAGGGGCACAGCTGATTTCATCAGGGCAGGTGGTGATCGTTGACGGCGGCACGACAACTTCGGAGCTGATTACGTTTTTCCCTCCAGACCTGCGCATCACGGTGGTTACGCACAGCCCTAGCATCGCCCTGGGGCTCGTGGATCATCCGTCCATCGAGGTGATTCTGATCGGCGGTCGCTTGTATAAGCACTCCATTGTTGCGGTTGGCGCTGCAGCGATCGAAGGCATCGAAAATATTCATGCAGATCTTTTCTTTATGGGCGTGACCGGGATCCATCCTGAGGCGGGGCTGACAACCGGCGATTTCGAAGAAGCGTGCATCAAACGTGCATTTTCCGGCAGAGCTGCGGAGACGGTCGTCCTGGCTTCTCCGGAAAAGGTCAACACAGCGTCTTCGTTTGTGATTGGCGATGTGTCATCGGTGAACACCATCGTCGTTGAAGACAATACCGATCGGGACTGGATCCGCGCGGTATCGGAAAAGGGGGTATCCGTCGTGTTGACCTCAGAGAGTGACACTCTGTGATAGCCAGCCTGTGCTCACAGGCTGGCTGGCGGACTGCCTTAAGCCTCAGGAATATTCTCAAGTGCGGTATAAACCTTCAGGCCATATTTGCGGGCGACCTCAATGTCCATATCGGCACCTTTAGACGCACCGGCAATACGATAAATGGCATCACATTTAGCTATGAGCCGGTGAGCAACGGGGTACAGCATCGCTTCACTGATTTCATCACCAACCGCTTTCGATCCTACGGCTTTTGCCAACGGCAAAGCCATCCATTCGCCAATGACCGGGATGTGACCCCGCTGGTAAACGGCTAGTGCTGCGCTTTCGAGACGCGCCAGATTCTCATCAATGCGTGCCTGAACGCCTTCGGTTCCGCTGCGATAGGGGCCAGCAATTAAAATCAGCTGTTGTGTCATAGGTACCTCTGTCAGTGTTATTGCATGAAGTTGCACGTTTACTGCCGATACCATACGGGATTGTGGCCGCGTTATGAAATACTTTCGCGCATTATCGTGCAAAAAGATGCATTACAGATCATTTAATCGCTTCTGACAGAAGGGCTGAGCTACTGACTTTCCGGCGCATGGCACACCGCCTCAATATTGTGGCCATCGGGCGAGATGACAAACGCGGCATAGTAATTTTCACCGTATGACCTCAGCCCCGGCCCGCCGTTATCACGCCCACCGGCGCGCAGGGCGGCATGATAAAACGCATCGACCTGCTGGCGCGTGTTGGCCACAAACGCCAGATGCAAAAGGGCAGGTTTTTCTTTTGTCTGAAAAAGACAGAGCGAAACATCGCCTGAACTCATTTCGACACCGTAGTCTGGCGTGCCTTCATCGATGAGTTCTACACCAAGCGGCTTAAGCGCATGGAGGAAGAAGGTTTTACTTTTTTCATAATCACTGACGCCGAATTTCACATGATCGAACATGGTTCCTTCCTTTATGAGATGGAGAAATAACCAGTATAGAAGGAGAGGGGGGCGACCATACGAAAGAACGTGTCAATGTGACAGTCATCAATTTATGCAGTCTTTTCCGATGCCGAAGCGGACAAATGGCATATTTAAAACGTCAGGATTTGAGCTGGAAAAATAGACCAGTCCGGTTCTGTTGTCCCTTGGGTTGTATTTTTTCAGCATTTCAAGCTCAATGCCGGTGCTCATAAATGTTTTTCCGTTTTTATCAAACAGGAAGAAACACATCTTATTTTCTTTGCCCGGCTCAATACTTTTACCCGACGCGTTATCAAGCGTAACCTTGTAGCTAACCATATATTTTGCTTCGCCCGTTGTACTGTCCCATTGGCTTCCCTGAGACTCTTTTTGAGCGAAAATGGTTATCCCGTTGAGCTTGTCGTCATGGCTCTCTTTCTGAGCGGCCAGAGCCGTCCCGGCGGCGGACACCGCTAACGCAAGACTAATTCCTTTAGTCAGGAGACTTCGCATTTTTCTTCCTCTTTATTTTTACATTGATCTACTATAGCTATAACGCCTTACGTTTCCGTCCAACGAACGTCCAGCGCAGGTAGTCGTAAAGCCAGTTAAACAGCATCGTATAGGGCAGGAAAAACAGCACCAGACCAATCTCAACAAAAAATGCCTCAGCCACGGTCAGGTTCAGCATAACCATTGCCACAGGGATTAAGGAGATGATAAGTCCCGTTTCAAAACCAACAGCATGGATTGCGCGAACGAGAAATGTCCGTTGAAACTGATGTTTTTTCTGCAGGGAATCAAAGAGCTTATTAAAAATAAAATTCCAGACCGTTGCGGTAAGTGCAGATATCACGGACAACGAGCCTGACTGAAGTACCGACACGTTCATCAGCCAGGCGAGTGACAGCGCGATGATAACGTTGGCCGTCACTTCAAAAATGACAGCATGGAAAACTCTCTCTTTAATACTTTTATTTAATTCGATTTCCATTTGCTTACGACAGCGTTTTTCAAAAGCTGAAGTATATCAGACATTTTTCAACCCTTTCTAAACGTGCAGGTTATGTTAAATACAGCCCAGGCCCGCTAGTGTAGAACGCACGGCCTCGGTAAGAGGGGTCTGCGGTTCATGACCTAAAAAGGCGATCAGTTTTGAATTATCCATCTCTATTGAGTTCATCCCGCCGCGCCAGCAGAGCCGCAACGGTATCGGCGACATCCGGCAGATAAGCCCACTTATTGATGAGTTATTCACCCATACGCTTGTCGGTTTCGATAATTTAACGCCCTTTATTTTACAGGCACTTAAACAATACCCACAGCCAGGCCCAACGTGCCCATAAGAATCCATAAGAAGCCAGATTTCTTCTGAACCCACGCTGGTGCGCATAATGTATATTATGTTAAATACGATATGGACATCAGAGAATAAGCCATAAACCGTTCAGTCAAAACCCTCATAGTTGCCTTCCCTCTCACACCAATGCAGTGACCCAAAGGTCACTGCATTGGTTACTGAGGAAGTTATCTTTTATTCAGATATTTATTGAAGAATGCCGTGATGTTATCGAACGGGATCTTATCCATACGATCATATAAATCGACATGCGTGGCATCTTTAACAACCAGAAGCTCTTTTGGCTGATTTGCCGCTTCATAAGCCGTTCTGAAGAGGTAAAGCGAATGCGCTTTTTCGCCATGAATGAACAGGATTGGACGCGGAGAAATTTCCTTAATGTAAGTCATCAGCGGGAAATTCATGAAGGACATCGGAGTTGGTTATGGACATCGAAACTCAATGAAGGTGTATACAGACTACCATCCCGTCATCAACATGCTCCATCAAATGACCAATTTCGTTGATGAGATGTCTGGCACCATGCTCCGTTAACAATACTAGTTACGCTTGTTATGGCGTTTGGTGCCGGTGCGGCAGTGCCTTTTACCGCTGGCGGGTCCGGTGTGATTGCCGCGATTAGCCTGTCCGGTACGCTGGCAACTGGCGCACAATGCATGATTGGCGCGGGCCGTCTGCTGGCTATCCATAACGATCATGGTTCCGATGTTGCCTGGCTCGACAGCCAGGACTGGTATGTAGCTACCACGACGGTTCTGGATGTCATTTCGCTGGCTGCGGCAGGAACGGCGCTGCGAGGTACTTTAGAAACGTACAAGCTGATGAAAGCGGCATCCTCAAGTAAAGTTACCGCCTGGTTCCAAAGCCTGAGCCGTGCTGAGCGTAAGCGCATCACGGAAGAGATCATTAAAGCGCAGAATCCAGGTATTTCCAGCGCCGGCGTGAAGGCAGCGATCCGCGCAGGCGTCTACCCGAAACGTTTCCCCAGTGAATCATTACAAAAATCACTGCAACGTGAGCTGATGAGTGCCGTGAACAACGCATCGGCCTTTGTGGGCAGTTCACTCACGGGGACGATCCGCAATCCTCAAAACACCGTCCAGTCCGGGCGCTATGTAGTCGGTCTGTTGCAGTCATTTTCGCCTAACTAAACGCTGAGTATTCAAATGGTTAAAGTTTTTTTCCGCCGCCTGCAACACTGTAACGAGGTGGCTACCAGCATAAGCAATGCCTCCCCGACACAGCTGCAACAGCTAAAGACTCAGTTGGCTGTAGAAATGGGTAAACCTGTGGGTCTACACACCATGGGGATTCCGGCGGCGATCAGTACCCTCGGGGTGATTGTCAGTTTCGCTATTCCTCAGCTGTGGCTGGGGTATGGTGTACTCGCCGGACTCAACCAGCCGGCGGAACACGTATTCGTCTGGGTTGTCCTGATCGCCCTTCTGTTCGCTGGCCTTAACGGCGTGACGATGTTTATGATTGGCAAAGGCAGCATGCGCGCCGTGAGGTTACACCTTACGCTGGCGGTGATAAGCCTGGTATTAACGGCAGCCTATCTGCTGGTCGCGCTGAGCGGTAGCGCAGCTCCGGGCGTCAGTCTGACCGCGGCGCTAGTGAGTATCGGCATGCTACTGCTTAGCGGCAGCTGTATCCTTTCAACCGCCTTCTATAAGATGCTGCTGTTTACTCTGCATAATCGTGCCTGGCGCAAGCTTCTCAACCAGACGCGTGCTAAAACAGCGCGCTAAGGGTTCATCCCGTAAAAAACCCGCCAGCGATGGCGGGTTTTTTTATGGCTTTTTATGCCTGCGCAGCCAGATTAACTTGTACGCCGCAGGAATAATAAACAGCGATAACAGCGGTGCAGTGATCATCCCGCCAATCATCGGTGCCGCTATCCGGCTCATGACCTCTGACCCTGCCCCCGTTCCCCAAAGAATGGGCAGCAGACCGGCAATGATCACCGCGACAGTCATGGCCTTTGGCCGCACGCGCAGCACGGCGCCATGGTAAAGGGCGTCATCAAGCCCCTGTTCGGTGAACGTGTCCCGATGGGACAACGCCGGCTGAGCCTCAACGGCATGACGCAAATACATCAGCATGACTACGCCAAATTCTGCCGCCACCCCGGCCAGGGCGATAAAGCCGGTGCCGGTTGCCACAGACATATGGAAGCCCTGCCAGTAGAGGAACCATATTCCCCCGACCAGGGCGAACGGCAGGCTCATCAGGATCAGCAGCGCTTCATCCACGCGGCGGAACGCCAGATACAGCAGAATGAAGATAATCATCACCGTCATCGGCACCATCAGCTTCAGTTTCTTGTTGGCGTGCTCGAGGAGCTCAAACTGCCCGGAGAATGACACGCTGGTACCCGGCCTCAGCTTTACGTTCTGACTGATGGCCGTCTTAATGTCGTTCACCACCGACACCATATCCCTGCCGCGGGCATCAATATAAATCCAGCTCGCAGGCCTGGCATTCTCCGTTTTCAGCATCGTGGGGCCGGAAACCACGTTGATATCTGCCACATCGCCCAGCGTGATCTGCTGTTTCATCGGCGTCAGGATCGGCATCTGCTTCAACGCGTTCGGGCTGTTCCGGTAGTCCTGCGGATAGCGGATATTAATCGGGTACCGGGCGACGCCTTCCACCGTTTCCCCCACCGTCGCCCCGCCGATGGCCGAGGAGACGAACAGCTGCACATCGCCCACCGTCATCCCGTAGCGCGAGGCTTTTTCCCGGTTGATATCGACATCAATGTAGCGCCCGCCCTCCAGACGTTCAGCCAGGGCAGACACCACGCCCGGCACCGTTTTGGCTACCGCCTCGATGCTCTGCGCCGTGGCGTCGATATCCGACAGAACGGTACCCGACACCTTGATACCAATCGGGCTTTTGATCCCAGTTGAAAGCATATCGATGCGGTTACGAATCGGCGGAACCCAGAGGTTCGCCAGGCCGGGCAACCGAACGGTCTTGTCGAGTTCGTCAATAATCTTGTCAATCGTCATGCCGGGACGCCACTGATCCTCAGGTTTGAGCTGAATCGTGGTTTCCACCATTTCGAGCGGCGCGGAATCCGTTGCGGTCTCAGCCTTACCCGTTTTACCAAAAACGGAGGCCACTTCTGGCACGGTTTTGATTAACTTGTCCGTGGTCTGCAACAGTGCGGCCGCTTCTGCCGGAGAGACGCCCGGCAACGTTGACGGCATATACAGCAGATCGCCTTCGTTGATCTTCGGTAAAAACTCGCCGCCCACCTGGCTGAGAGGCCAGATCACCGTGAAGATGGACAAGGCCGCAACCAGCAGGGTTGTTTTTGGCCAGCGGAGCACCTTAATCAGTAGCGGATGGTAGGCTTTAATCAGCAGCCTGTTCAGTGGGTTACTGGTCTCAGCGGGAATCTTACCCCGGATCCAGAACCCCATCAGGATGGGGATAACGATTATAGCCAGCGCAGCCGCCCCCGCCATGGAGTACGTTTTGGTGAAGGCCAGCGGACCAAACAGCCGCCCTTCCTGCCCCTCAAGAGTAAAGATGGGAATGAAGGACAGGGTGATAATCAGCAGGCTGATAAACAGCGCGGGGCCAACCTCGACAGAGGCGTTGGTAATCACCTTCCAGCGCGTGGCGTTATCAATCTGTTCTCCCGGATGCTGGAGATCCCACTCTTCCAGCCGTTTGTGCGCGTTTTCAATCATGACGATGGCGGCATCCACCATCGCCCCGACGGCAATGGCAATGCCTCCCAGCGACATAATGTTGGCGTTCAGCCCCTGGAAATGCATGACGATAAAGGCAATACACAGGCCAAGCGGCAGAGAGATAATCGCGACCAGCGCAGAGCGGACGTGCCACAGGAACAGTGCGCAGACGATGGCCACCACGATAAACTCTTCGAGCAGCTTGGAACTCAGGTTGTAGATTGCCCGATCGATGAGCTGGCTGCGATCGTAGGTGGTCACAATCTCAACGCCTTCCGGCAGGCTGGCCTTCAGCGTCTCCAGCTTATCTTTCACCGCCGTGATGACTTCACGCGCATTTTTACCCGAACGCAGGATCACCACGCCACCCGCAACTTCCCCCTGCCCGTTTAATTCGGCAATGCCGCGGCGCATTTCCGGACCCGTTTGTACGCGGGCAACATCGCGAAGGTAAATCGGTACCCCGTTCTCGCCGGTTTTCAGGACGATGTTATTGAAATCGTCCATCGTCTGCAGATAGCCGCTGGCCCGGACCATATACTCCGCTTCCGCCATTTCAACTGACGATCCCCCCGCCTCCTGGTTAGACGACTCAAGGGCCTGCTTAACCTCCGGCAGGCTAATGCCGTACTGAGCCAGTTTTAACGGATTGACCTGGATCTGATACTGCTTCACCACGCCGCCGACGGAGGCCACTTCGGCCACGTTAGGAATCGTTTTCAGTTCAAATTTCAGGAACCAGTCCTGCAACGAGCGCAACTCTGCGAGATCGTGTTTTCCGCTGCGATCCACCAGCGCATACTCAAATATCCAGCCCACGCCGGTGGCATCAGGACCGATTTCTGAGCTCACGCCGGCAGGCAGCTTGCCCTGAACCTGGTTCAGATACTCCAGCACGCGCGAACGGGCCCAGTACAAATCGGTGCCGTCTTCAAAAATGACGTACACGTACGAATCGCCAAACTGCGAAAAACCGCGCACGGTCTTTGCGCCGGGAACCGACAGCATGGTGGTAGTCAGTGGATAGGTGACCTGGTTTTCAACAATCTGCGGGGCCTGGCCGGGATAGCTGGTTTTGATAATCACCTGAACGTCAGAGAGGTCGGGCAAGGCATCGACTGGCGTGTTAATAATCGTCCATGTGCCCCAGACGCTGAGGAACAGCGCCCCCATCATGACCAGGAAACGGTTGGCGACCGACCGCCGGATAATCCATTCAATCATCATCGTCTCCTTAATGGCCAGAATGCACGTCGTCAGCGGCTTCAGCGTGACGCATGCGCTCCAGCGCGCCGGTAATATTGGCCTCCGAGTCAATCAGGAACAGACCGCTGACCACTACCGACTCCCCTTCTTCCAGTCCGCTACCAATGCCGGACTGCTGCTGAGATTCATGCAGAACGTGGATCCTTTTCGGTACAAATTTCCCGTCCGCATCGACGGTAATCACGCGCTGTTCTTTACCGGTATCGATAACGGCCTGGGAAGGGATCAGCAGCATTTCCTGACTTTGAGTATTCAGCTTCAGGTACGCGTTCATGCCCGGTTTCAGCAGCTCATCCCTGTTAGAGACCTGCAGGCGCACCTGCAGCGTACGGGTGGTTGGATCCACGCTCGGCAGAAGACTCCATTTATCAACCGGGAATGATTTATCCGGATAAGCCGGTATCGAAACCGCAAACTGCGAGGTCTCTTTCAGCAGATAAGCAATGGATTCAGGCACTGCCGCGCCGATCCAGACCGGATCCATCCCCTGAATTTGCGCCACCACCTTATCTTTGGAAATATTCATGCCGGTACGCAGATCAAAGGCCGTGATCGCTCCGTCGATCGGCGCCCTGATGGTAAACCGGGTCTGAATAGTGCGGGTCGCACGCAGCCTCTGAATATCCTCATCCGGCATACCCGCCAGCCGAAGCCGTTCCAGAACCCCTTTGATTTGCGTCGGCGTTCCGCCGGTGCCGGATAACAGCAGAAACTCGCTCTGCGCCTCTACCCAGTCAGGAATGGTTATATCAACGAGCGGCGTGCCTTTCTTCACCTTATCGCCCGTCGTCAGCGGGTACACTTTTTCCACAAAGCCTTCCGCGCGCGCCTGCACAATGACAAACTGATAGTCGTTATAGCTGACGTTGGCCGGGATCGTCTGGGCATAATTCAGCGTTCCGCGCGTCACCTTTTGCGTTTTTAATCCCAGGTTCTGAACCTGCGTCGGGTCAATACGGATACCGGCACTGCTTTTATTGGCGTTTTCATCCGCATATTTCGGTACCAGATCCATATCCATAAACGGCGATTTGACGGGCTTATCGAATTTAACGTCGGGCTTCATCGGGTCATACCAGAAAAGCACCTTTCTTTCAGAGGCGCTATTTTCTGTTTTTTCAGATGAATGAAGCGCCTGCCATGCCGTCACCGATATCAGCCCTCCCGCAATAAGGCTGCTGACTATCACGGCGGCATATTTTATTTTTACTGAGGCCATGCCGCGTCTCGCTATTTAATGCTCTTGAGTAAAGAGAGATTGCCCTGCTGAACAAACGAGAAATTCACGTGGTTACCGATTTTTAAGGCATTAATACTCTCGTCAGCCTGAATAAAGGTAAAACGCATGGTCATCGCGGGCCAGCCAATTTCCGGGATCGCTTCATGGGAAATCGTGACTTTTTTATTCGTGAGATCAATGTCTTTCACGATGCCGGTTCCCGTGATGACCTGCTCTGAGGTCCCTTCGCTGGCAGCACTCATCATCTCGTGCTGATGAACTTCAGCCTGGAGGCCGGCAGAAAACACAATGGAGATTGCACCAAATACAACGGCCTTAAGTGAATTGCGCATGGTTATTTTCCTGTTTAATTAAATAAGATTATTCGACCCAACCGCCGCCGAGCGCGGTGAAGAGATTAATTTCATTAACCTGCCGGGCATAAATAAGGTCGAGAATATTTTGCTGGGTAGAGAAAAGAGAACGCTCCGCGTCAAGCACTTCGATATAGCTGACCGCGCCGCTGGAATATAACCCTCTGGCACGTTGAAGCGTGATGCGGAGCGAATCCAGATACCGCTGTTGTGCAGCAAGCTGCTGGTTAATGCTGTCCCGCAGCGCGAGCGCGTCGGCAACCTGTTTAAAGGCGGACTGAATTTTTTGTTCGTAATTAACCACCGACTGCTGCTGGCGAATTTCGGCCAGCTTCAGGTTGGCCTTATTTCTGCCCGCATTAAAAATAGGAATTTCTATTTTAGGAATAAAATTCCACATCCCGCTCCCGGACGTAAAGAGGCTGGACAACTCCGTGCTGCCGGTTGAAAGCCCGCTGGTCAGGGAAATAGACGGGAAAAAGGCGGCGCGCGCCGCACCGATATTCGCATCGGCCGCTTTAAGCTGATACTCCGCCTCCATAATATCCGGGCGTTGCAGCAGTATCGAGGAGGATAGATTAGGCGGCAGTTTGACCGGCGCAACGTCGCTGGCGTTCATGCCGCCGTCGCCCGGCAGCGCGCGATACGTGCCGAGGACCAGCTGCAGGGCATTATTGGCCTGAGCCAGCTCCCCCTCTCTTTTGGCAATCTCTGCCTGCGTGCTTTCGATCTGTCCCCGGGCCTGTTCCAGCGCCAGGACGTTCGTACTGCCCGTCACCAGCTGCTGCTCAACGAACGCATAAGACTGCCGGTAATTTTTCAGTGTATCCTGCGCGATACGCAGCTGTTTATACGCCAGCTGCTGGTTGAAGTAGCTCTGGGAAACGTTAGAGACGAGCAGGATATGCACCGCGCGACGGGCCTCTTCGCTCGCGAAAAAGTTTTGTCGGTCGGCCTCGCTCATGTTCTTCAGCTTGCCGAAGAAATCGAATTCATAGCTAAGCGTAAGGCCCGCGTCGTACTGCTGCGCGGTGGGTTTGTCACTTTTCAGCCCGCCGCTGTACGTGATGCCCGAGGAGGCATTCAGCTGAGGGTAGCGATCCGCATCCGTCACGTTGAACTGCGCCCGGGCCTCTTCGACCTTCAGGGCGGCCATTTTCAGATCGCGATTGTTCTTCAGGGCCTCCGTAATCAGCCCGGCAACCTGAGGGTCGACGAAAAAGTTGCGCCAGCCGGTGTCCTGATACCCTGCCGCCGCGGGCGTCAGGCCGTTACGGGAGAGCGAAAACTGCCGGGGGACAGGTGCCTCCGGCCGCTGGTACTCCGGGGCCAGCGAGACGCAGCCTGCCAGAATAAATACCGTACTGATGCTTAGTCGTTTTAACAGGAACATAACGGTTCAAATAAAGTCCAGAGTAGTTTTAGGGCTACTCTACGCAACGCATTCTGTTTGACGGGTGACAGGATAATGACAATGTTGTCATTTTTAGCGTAAGTCATTGTTAACGGCGGTACGCTCACTAGAATGTCATCAGCAGCCAGTCAGGGGAGCACGATGAAAATACTGATCGTCGAAGACGAAATGAAAACCGGTGAGTACCTGAGTAAGGGGCTGACTGAAGCAGGATTTGTGGTGGACCACGCGGATAATGGCCTGAACGGCTACCATCTCGCCATGACCGCTGAATACGATCTGCTGATTCTGGATATCATGCTGCCCGATGTGAACGGCTGGGACATTGTCCGCATGCTCCGCTCTGCGGGAAAAGGAATGCCCATCCTGTTACTCACGGCTCTCGGCACGATTGAACACCGGGTTAAAGGGCTTGAGCTGGGCGCGGATGACTATCTGATTAAGCCATTCGCTTTTGCCGAGCTGCTCGCCCGGGTGAGGACGCTGTTGAGACGCGGAAATACGGTGATCGCGGAAAGCCAGCTTCAGGTGGCGGACCTGACGGTTGACCTCGTGTCGAGAAAGGTAAGCCGGGCCGGAAGCCGCATCTCGTTAACCAGCAAAGAGTTCAGCCTGCTGGAGTTTTTCCTGCGGCATCAGGGAGAGGTGCTTCCCCGCGCCCTGATTGCCTCCCAGGTGTGGGACATGAATTTTGACAGCGACACAAACGCGATTGACGTGGCGGTAAAGCGGCTTCGCGCGAAAATCGATAACGATTTTGAACCGAAGCTAATCCAGACGGTGCGCGGCGTGGGCTATATGCTGGAGGTGCCGGATGCGCGTTAAGCTTCCCGGGCGCCCTTTTTCGCTTGCCCTGCGGCTGACCTTTTTTATCAGTCTCTCCACGATACTGGCCTTTTTCGCCTTTACCTGGTTTATGCTGCATTCCGTTGAAAAGCACTTCGCCGAGCAGGATGTCAGCGACCTGCAGCAAATCAGCACCGCGATGCACCGCATCCTGCAGTCTCCGGTCGATCCTGACCAAAAGAAAATCAGCAAGATCAAAGAGTCGATCGCCAGCTATCGCAACGTAGCCGTCCTGCTCCTGGATCCGCAGGGCAATACCCTGTTCAGCTCGGCGCAAGGGGCAACACTGCGCCCTGCGATGAACGCGGCGGACTTCAGCGAACACCGCCGCGCGCAGGATGTGTTTCTCTGGACGGTTGAAGACTCTGCCGCAAACATGCACGCCGGGTCCGACATGAAAATGGAAACGTACCGGATTATCGCCTCTTCAGGCACGGCGACGCTGCAGGGCAAAACGCAGGGCTACGTGATGCTGATCGGGCTCTCCATCAATTTTCATCTGCACTACCTTGAGGCGCTGAAAAAGAATCTTCTGGCGATTGCCGCGGCGATCAGCCTGCTGATTATTCTTGTCATTCGCATCGCGGTTCGTCAGGGACATTTGCCCCTGCGTAACGTCAGCAACGCCATTAAAAATATCACTTCAGAAAACCTCGACGCGCGGCTGGAGCCGTCCCGCGTGCCCGTTGAGCTGGAACAGCTGGTCATCTCCTTCAACCATATGATCGAAAAGATTGAAGATGTCTTTACCCGTCAGGCGAATTTTTCCGCCGATATCGCGCATGAAATCAGAACCCCCATCACCAACCTGGTGACGCAAACGGAAATCGCGCTGAGCCAGAACCGCTCGCAGAAAGAGCTGGAAGACGTTCTGTACTCCAGCCTTGAAGAGTTCAACCGGATGACCCGGATGGTCAGCGACATGCTTTTCCTGGCGCAGGCGGATAATAACCAGCTCGTCCCTGACCGGGTGGTGTTTGATTTAAGTGCGGAGGTCATGAAAGTCTTCGATTTCTTCGAAGCCTGGGCGGAAGAACGCAACGTTACGCTGAAATTTAACGGGATGCCCTGCCTGATAGAAGGCGATCCGCAGATGTTCCGAAGAGCAGTAAATAATCTGCTCTCCAATGCCCTGCGCTATACGCCAGCCGGGAAAGCGGTGACGGTCTCCATCAGAGAACAGGATAGCGACGTTGAACTGATGATAGAAAATCCCGGTAAGCCGATCCCGCAAGAGCACCTGCCAAAGCTGTTTGACCGTTTCTATCGCGTCGATCCGTCAAGGCAGCGCAAAGGCGAAGGCAGCGGGATCGGGCTTGCCATCGTGAAGTCCATCGTCTCGGCGCACCAGGGAAAAGTCCGCGTGGAATCGGATGCGGCATCGACGCGCTTCATCCTCATCGTGCCGGGAAAAGTGGCCTGAGCGTCAGCGCACGGCCCGACACACTTCCAGTACCTTTTCCCTGAGCCAGCGATGCCCCGGGTCCCTTTCCATGCGCGGATGCCACATCTGTGACACCGTAATGGTCCGGGTTTTAAACGGCAGTTCAAAGACGTGTACGCGCTCGTTCATCGGCTGATTGAGCAGGTACAGCGCCGGCACCATGGCAATCAGATCGGACGCCAGCGCCACGGATAGCGCCGTTGGAAATCCGGGCACCACGCTGGCGACCTTGCGCTTCATCCCCCGTTCCGCCAGCGCGTCATCGACAAACCCGTGTAGCGATCCGTCCGGCGAGGCCACCACGTGGCCCCACGCGACATAATCGTCAAGGCTGACGTCAGGCCGTAATGACAGCGGATGTCCCTTACGCACCGCGCCAACAAACCGATCCTGAAAGAGCCGTTGCAGCCGTATTTCCGGCCCCATATTGCTCTGCACGCCGATCTCCAGGTCGACCAGCCCTTCGCGCAAATAGCGCGACGTTTTTTCAGGTTTTGGCGAGAAGCGGATGCACACCCCGGGCGCAACGCTCGCCACCGCCGCAATCAGCAGTGGCCCAAACGCCACCACAAAACCGTCGTTGGCTCTGATGGTGAACAGCCGCTCGAGACTTTCAACCTTCAGCGCGTCGGTGGAGGGCTGTAGCACTGCCCTCGCCTCATGCACGGCAGTTCTGGCGCGGTCCCGCGTGGCTTCGGCCCAGGGCGTCAGCACCATATGACGACCGGCCCGCACCAGGATAGGATCGCCGGTCACCTCCCGCAGCCTGCTCAGGGTGCGGCTCATGGCGGAAGTGCTGAGGTTCAAACGTCGCGCCGCGCCCGCCACGCTGGCTTCGGCCAGCAGAACGTCGAGCGCAACCAGAAGGTTAAAGTCAGGATCGGACACGGTGACTCCTAAGAGAAGGCGTTATATGCAACGGTTAAGTGCAGCTGATGCGTCTTCCGCCCTGTATACCGCATGCTTATAGTTTCGTCATCACTATTCTTATGCGGAGTAACGACGATGACGCTATTTTCAAACCTGCCCGGCGATGAAGGCTTACCCGGTCATGAACGCGCCCGGGTCATGGCCGCCGTCATGACCACCACGCTGATGGGCGTCTTTGACGGCACCATGATCAACATCGCGCTGCCCTCCATGGCAAGGGCGATGCAGGTACCCGCGAACGTTGCGGTCTGGTTCGCCAACGGTTACCTGCTTTCAGCGGCAATGACGTTAGCCATCTTCGCGGCGCTGGCGGCGCGCGTGGGCTATCGCCCGGTGTTTCTTGCCGGGCTTGCCACCTTTACGCTCACCTCGCTCGGCTGCGCGCTGGCGGCCACGCCAGAAATGCTGATCGGCATGCGTATTTTACAAGGCATCGGCGGCGCGGCCACGCTGAGTATCGCCCCGGCGATCCTGCGCTCCGTTTTTCCGGGTCGACTGCTTGGCCGCATTCTGGGGCTGCACGCCCTGCTTATCGCCTCCAGCACGGCGATTGCCCCCGTGCTGGGCGGAACCATACTGGACGCGCTGAGCTGGCAGTGGCTGTTCGCCATTAACATTGTTCCGGGCAGCGTCGCCCTGCTGCTGGCGTGGCGGGCCTTGCCGCGGGAAACGGCCGTTGACCGCTCGCCCTTTGACGCGCCGGGCGCCGTGCTCTCCGCCGTGCTGTTAGGTTCAGCAATCATGCTGGCCGACAGCCTTCAGCACGTGACGCAAAACATCAACCAGACGGCCACAGGCTGGGGGCTGCTCGCGCTGGTCAGCGCCCTCGCCTTTATCTGGCGGATTCGGCGCGCGCGAAGCCCCATCCTGCCGCCCGTCATGTTTAAAAACGGACGCTTTACCCTCGCCGCCCTGACCTCGCTGGCCTCGTTTGTCAGTCAGGGCATCACCTTTGTCGCGCTGCCGTTTCTGTTTCAGAGCGTGTATGGCTACAGCCCGGTGGTCTCTGCGCTGCTGTTCACCCCGTGGCCGATTGGCATCGTGCTGATCGCGCCGCACGCGGGACGCTGGGCAGATACGATTTCCGCGCCGCTGATCTCGACAATCGGGCTGATGATTTTTGTCGGTGGGCTGGTCCTGCTAGCGACGTTGCCGGAAAATCCTTCCGCATGGGATATCAGCCTGCGCAGTCTGGTTTGCGGGATTGGGTTTGGCTGCTTCCAGAGCCCCAATAACCGGGAGATGCTCTCTAACGTGGCGCGGGAGTATGCCAGCTATGCCTCCGGCGTGTTGTCTATTGTGAGGACATTCGGCCAGTGTCTCGGCGCCGCCGTGGTGGGCGTACTGCTTGCGACGGCCGGATCAGACCATGACCGGGCCGTGCATTTTGCGCTGTGGATAGCCGTGATAGCCTCAACGGGATCGGTGTTGTTTAGCGTGAGTCGTCTGCGCCCTGCGGTTCGGGCATCAGCGTAAACTGTTGCAGCGCCTTCCGGCGCTGCTCGTTTATAACGCCTACGCTGTAAGGCGTTCATTCCACGCATCAGTGTATTGAATATTTCCGTCCAGGATTTTCCATGTGATTTTTGCGTATCGCAAAGATACATTTTCCAGGTGACCAGTACCGGGACAATCTCTTGTATCATGCATAACTGGAGTTATTGAAATGACTTTCACACCTTCCATAAGAATATTGAAGTATTCCACTTCCTGGCCAGCATCATTGATGTGATAGAACTTTAATTCAGCACTTTGAAGCGTTTGACCTGTAGCCACTGCTTTGTATAGATAGGGTGAAGATGAATCAATTGCTTTTGTTAAACTGAAAGCTGAGTGTTGCCTTGTACCTGTAAGTTTACCTGTTGCCTCATCTGTTGGAATGCTCAGGTTATGGATCAGATCTCTAAGCTCTATGCTTCCTTCACGGTCTGCAACATCAGAACCGCCACGGATCATTGCTCCACCATCGTCTTTCAAAAAGAGGTGTACTGGTACAGCCATTTCAAAACTCCTTATGCTAATTAATCTCTTATTCCATTTGCTATGAGGTTAATTACAGGCATGATCGCTACACCATCTGCATAGAACAGATCCGAATTAGTGAATGAATAAACCTTACCTGTGATTTTTATATTTACCGTGTTCCCATAAGCAGAAGCTGTAACATTGCTTGTATTGGCTTCAAGGAACGGCGATCGATCTTTAAGGGCCTTCATAATGTTCCCGCTTTTGTCTTTATCTAAATAGAAGCGGTAAATATCCGACACCGTAGCTCCTCCGTCATCATACTTTGTTATGTACAGTGTGACGGTATCAGATAGTTTCTGTTTGCTGACAAAGCTATCGTGAGGAGGTGCATTAAAATAATATTGATATGTCAGAAACCCGCAAACAACGATCAATAAAATCGTTGTGAGTAAACAATGAAGCCGTTTAATAACCGTGTTTCTTTGCATATTCAATCCCTTGACTTATCCAAAACTGATCGTGAGGATCATCCCCATATGGCGGTTTTTGATACCAGTGCCCCCATTTCTTTTTGGAGGTTTTAGCTCTTTCCTGCGCCCATCCTGCCCCCATCAATAACGTTTCTGATGGTATCCCGGCAGCATAGCCAGCCGAACCATAATTGAAGTTACCAAAGTTCGCTAACTCAGGGTGTCCCTGCTTGTAATCCCAAGGCCCCTTATTTCTTACTTTTTGATAAAACCAAAGATAGGTTGTAGGAATAGCCATATTTCTACTCATACCATGCGCTCTTGCAATCCTCATGTTTGCTAATGCAAGCGCGATTCCTTCTTTTGGTAACAAAGGTATAACAGCCATATTAACCATTCTTTTCACATGGATATATGACCACGTATCGTACACTTTTGCGATAGTAAAAAAGATATCTGTTTCGAGACAAATGACGGAAAAATAACCGATTAAGATATTAATCGCATTAAAAATCAAAGAAATTTAGGCTGCGCCCTGCGGTTCGGGCGTCAGCCTGATTCGCCCGGCGGCGCTACGCTTGCACGGGCCTACAAGGAAGCTTTGCACAATGCAGGCCGGGTAAGCGCAGCGCCACCCGGCAAGAAAGACGGCGCGTTCGTTTACTCCAGCGCCAGCAGCACAAAGCTCGCCAGCCAGTGTCCGCCGCTGTAGTGGCTGCCGACCACATGCTCAACGCTTGCCGTCAGGTGTTTCGCCACCGCCTCGCGCAGCGGCTGCTGTGCCGGATGGTTTGCGGGAAGCGCTTTAGCAATGTGCTTCATGCACCAGGCCCGGCTGAGGTTTAACCCGTCGAGATGGGCAATTTTCGGGTCGGTACGGTCGCTCACTTCCGCCGGGTTCATCAGTGCCGCAATGGTGTCCACCTCCGGGAGAAATGCGTCAAACCAGGCCGGGAAGTCCTCCAACACTTTGCTCATCAGCAGCGCTTCCGTCAGCGCGCCGGAAATGTAGTCATCACCGCCGGGTTCGTAGTGGGCAGGATAGCGCGTGTCGGCGAGATAAAACCGCTCCGCCGCCGTGACAATCGCCTGCGCAAGCGCGCTATCTTCTACTGCTCGGGCGTAGTCCAGCCCCAGCGCGAGGGCAAACGCCGTGTTGTAGTGCGTCCCGACGCGGATCGGATAGGTGAGCTTGCTGAGGTAATCCACCAGGCGGTTACGAATATCCTGGGTTAACGGCTCAAGCGTCCGGTACCAGCCTGCGGCCTGCGGCAGCGACGACTGCTTTAGCTCCTGGGCCAGCGCCAGCAGCCAGCCGTAGCCATACGGGCGCTCAAACGAGGCGCGGAACGGCGCGGTGAAATAGGCCAGCTCCTTAGCCACGTTCTCTTCCGTCAGGTGCTCGTCGAAAAGCGCGACGATCGCGTCCCGGCTCGGCAGCTCCGGGTAGAGGCGCACGCAGCGCAGCAGCAGCCAGTAGCCGTGAACCGCCGAGTGCCAGTCAAAACAGCCGTAGAAAATGGGGTGTAGTTCGCGCGGCGGCAGAACGTCGCCATCATCATTAAGCAGGTGCATGATGTGGTTCGGATATTCCTGGCGCAAATAGGTCAAAGGCATGCGGGCAAACGCGTCAGCCTGATGTTGCGTTAATTCCATAACAGCTCCTTAGCGAAACACGAGGAAATACATGAGGAACACGTTCACCACCAGCAGGGTTAACGCGGTCGGGATCTGGATCTTGATCACCTGGTATTTGTCTTTCAGCTCCAGCAGCGCGGCGGGAACGATGTTGAAGTTCGCGGCCATCGGCGTCATCAGCGTGCCGCAGTAGCCCGCGTACATGCCAATCGCCAGCAGCGGCGCCGGGTTGCCGTGATGCACGTTGATCAGAAACGGCAAGGCGATCCCCGCGCTCAGCACCGGGAAGGCCGCAAACGCATTCCCCATGATCATGGTAAACAGCGCCATCCCCACGCAGTAAATCACCACCAGCATAAAGCGGTTATCCGGGTTAACGAACAGGCTCACCACCTTCTGCACCGAGTCACCGGTATTGGCCGCCACGAACACGCCGCCGAGCATGGCCAGCATCTGCGGCAGGATCACCGCCCAGCCGATGGTATCGACAAGACGGCGAGACTGACGAATGGCGTGCAGCGGCGTGCCTTTGGTCAGCCACCATCCGGTGAGGATCGCCGCGAGGCAGGCCACGCACAGCGCCGCCAGGGTAAGCTGTTTCTGATCGAGCAGGAACACGCCGCCAACCGACACGCCCTTCAGGAACAGCGTCCCGATAACCGTCACCACCGGGATCATCAGCGCGGGCAAAAATAGCCAGTTTTTAAGGCGGTTTGACGACGCGAGACGTTCGTCTTCGGTGGACATTTTATAGTGCCCTTTTCCGACCAGACCAAAACCCGCCAGCAGCGCGATAGCGATGACGCCCCCGCCGATTATCCGGTACGCCAGCGATTTCCCCAGCTCCTGCACCATCAGGTCGCCGAACAGGAAGATCCCGCCGAATAAGAACCAGAACAGCGCGGTGGTAAAACGCTTCGGATTGGCGCGATCGCGCAGGGTCATCACAACCAGCAGCATCACGACGAAGCCGATCAGGTAGTACACGCGGTTTATGGTGATAAGCGTCATCATTGCGCGGCCTCCCGCGTGCTCTGCTCCGCGCGCCAGGCCATGACGTCGCGACGGATGCTGGCATCCAGGCGCAGAAGGCGCGTCATATGAATAACTAATGCCGCAATGGCGGTTGGGATGGCCCACAGGCCGATATGCAGCGGTTCGATGCCCGCAATACCGTTCTCTTTCAGGAACGCGTCGATCAGCAGCACCGCGCCAAAGGCAATAAAGATATCTTCCCCAAAGAAGACCGCGATGTTGTCACACGCGGCGGCATGGGCTTTGATTTTGTCGCGGATGTGCTGCGGCAGCTCGCCGTATTCGTTCAGCGCCGCCCCTTCGGCCATCGGCGCCAGCAGCGGACGCACCGTCTGGGCATGACCGCCCAGCGACATCAGCCCCAGCGCGGCGGTGCCTTCACGGGCGACAAAATAGAGCATCAGAATACGCGCCGAGGTCGCGCTGGCGATCTTCGCCACCCAGGCCTGGGCGCGCTCCTTGAGCCCGTAATATTCCAGCAGACCAATCACGGGCAGAATCAGAATGAAGGTCGCCAGGGATCGGCTATTCACGAACTTTTCGCCAAAGGTCTCCAGCAGCATCCCGAAATCCATCCCGACCAGCAGACCCGTCGCCAGCCCCGCCACCACGACCACCAGCAGCGGGTTGAAGCGCAGTGCAAAACCAATAACCACGATCGGTATCCCGATCAGCGGCAACAGCGTAGTACCGTCCATAACGTTTACCCTATCCAAAGTGAGCGTTGCGCGCCGACGGCTATTTTTTTATTTTGCGGCGAGCGATGTTGTGTTTTTCGACAGGTTTCGGAAAACCTGCGCTAAAAAGCTATATCTGAACCTCAAAAACATGTAAACAAATTATCAATAAAATGTTCTTATTTTATCGATGAGTTTACATTTCTGGCTAAGGAACGTTATGACCTCGGAAAAGAGTGCTACCCCCCCTCACGACGATATCAACGACGGCCGAATCGTCTCGTCCCGCCACCTGGTGTCCGAGCGCTGCGCGGAACTGTCAGAGCTGGAGTACGCGCTGATCATGACCAGCAACGCGTTCAATAAATGGATGGTGCGCTGCATGACCGCAGCCGGCGAGCCCGATATGGGCGCATTTGACGTCTCGCTGCTGCATCACGTAAACCACCGCGACCGCAAGAAAAAGCTGGCCGATATCTGTTTCGTTCTTAACGTGGAAGATACCCACGTGGTGACCTACGCCCTGAAAAAGCTGGTCAAAGCGGGCTACGTGACGAGCGAGAAAGCGGGCAAAGAGCTCTTTTTCTCGACTACCGAGGAAGGGAAAGCGTTGTGTATGAAGTACCGGGACGTGCGGGAGGCGTGTCTGATCGCAATCCACGCGGAGAGCGGCATTGCCGGGAAGTCGATTGGCGAAACCGCGCAGCTGTTACGCACGATCTCCTCCCTGTATGACACCGCCGCCCGCGCGGCGGCATCACTCTAGAGCTAAGGACGTCTGAAGAGAGTAATACTGCGTCCGGCCAGTTCGTACTCTACGGTTTCGGTGAACGCTGTCCCGGTGGCAGCGTCCTCTGCCGTAGACAGCTCCAGCACCCATCCCCCTTCGCCAAACTGCGGGATCTGGAACGGCACGGTCCCTTCAAACGGGTTGAACAGCATCAGCACGTCGTGCCAGATGCCGTCCTCCTGCCTGAGATCCGGCCTGCTGATGGAGACGCCGAGCGTCGAGCCTTCATCCCACTGCTCGGCCTGCTGCGGGCCGCCGCCGGCATTGAACCAGCGGATCTCCAGCCCGTCGCGCCAGCTTTCACGGCGCAGCAGCGGCTGTTGCGCGCGAAGGGCAATGAGCCGTCGGGTAAACTCGCGCAGCGCAGCGTCGTTTTCGGTTATTCCGTTCCAGTCGATCCACGAGATCTCGCTGTCCTGACAGTAGCCGTTGTTGTTGCCCTTCTGCGTGCGGCCAAACTCGTCCCCCGCCAGCAGCATCGGTGTGCCGTGCGAAAACAGCAGCGTGGTCAGGAAATTACGTTTCTGCCGTTCGCGGGTGGCAATAATATCCGGGTTCTCCGTCGGCCCTTCTTCGCCATAGTTGTACGAGCGATTATCGTTATGCCCGTCGTTATTGTCCTCGCCGTTGTCGGCGTTGTGCTTCTCGTTGTACGACACCAGGTCATTCAGCGTAAAGCCGTCGTGAGCGGTGATGAAGTTGACGCTGGCCCACGGGCGACGCCCGCGCAGGTCGTACAGATCCCCGGATCCCAGCAGCCGTGCGGCAAAGTCGTTGGAGACGTTATCGCCCTTCCAGTACTCGCGGACGGTATCGCGGTATTTGTCGTTCCACTCACCCCAGCCGGGCGGGAAACCGCCGACCTGATACCCGCCGGGACCGATGTCCCAGGGTTCACCAATCAGCTTAAGTCTTGATAACACCGGATCCTGAGTCATGGCGTCGAAGAAACCGCCGCGCGGGTCAAACCCTTCCGGCTCTCGGCCCAGTATCGTCCCCAGGTCGAAACGAAAACCGTCAATATGCATCGATTCCGCCCAGTAGCGCAGCGAATCCATCACCATCTGCAGCACGCGCGGGTGCGAGGTGTTGACCGTATTTCCCGTCCCGGTGTCGTTGATATAGTACCGGTGCTGGTCCGGCAAGGTGCGGTAATAGCTGTAGTTATCAATCCCCTTAAACGAGAGCGTGGGGCCAAGCTCGTTCCCTTCCGCCGTGTGGTTGTACACCACGTCCAGAATCACCTCGATGCCCGCATCGTGATACGCGCGTACCATGTCGCGGAAGCCCTGGATCCCCGCCGGGCCGTAGTAGCGCGACGCCGGAGCAAAAAAGCCGAGCGTGTTATAGCCCCAGAAGTTCTTCAGGCCGCGGTCAAGCAGGTGCTGGTCGTCCGGGAACCAGTGAACCGGCAGCAGCTCCACCGAGGTGATGCCAAGACTCTTGATGTAGTCGACCGAGGCTTTGTGTCCCATCCCCTCAAACGTGCCGCGCAGCTCCTGCGGGATGGCCGGGTTCATCTGGGTAAAGCCCTTCACGTGGCTCTCATAGACGACGGCATGCGGCCAGGGCACGTTTGGCCGGCTGTTGTCCTGCCAGTCAAAGGCGTTCGGGTCGATGACCTTGCACTTCGGCGTGAACGGCGCGCTGTCGCGCGTATCAAAACTTAAATCTAATTCGTCATGCCCCAGCTCATAGCCGAAATGGGCGTCGTTCCAGTCGATATCACCCACCAGTTCGCGGGCGTAGGGGTCGATAAGCAGCTTGTGCGGGTTAAAGCGGTGACCGTTTTCCGGATCGTAAGGGCCGTAGACGCGATAGCCGTACAGCGCGCCGGGCTTCAGGTCCGGCACATAGCCGTGCCAGACCTCATGGGTATATTCCGGCAGCTCCAGCCGGGCGATTTCGTTTTTCCCGGACGGATCAAACAGACAGAGCTCCACCCGCTCGGCGTGAGCGGAGAACAGCGCGAAGTTGACGCCCTTCCCGTCATAATTCGCCCCCAACTGCTGGCCATGACCGGCCCGAATTTCAAACGTAGTATCCTTTGCCATTTTCGTTCTCCACGATTATTCGCAGGTAAGCAGAACCAGTACACATCCCTTTTCTGACGTTAAATCCAGCGTCTCTTGCAGAATGCGGCTCTCACCGCTGAACAGATCCCGATAGCGTTTCCCCGTCAGCTCCTCGGGTATCGCCACCGTGGTATTGACCCACAGCTGATGATTATCAGTGACATCAAAAACCAGACGCGGCACGGCGACAATCAGCGCCTCCTCGTCCTTAACGCGGGCATAGACAATCAGGTTCTCCTCGCGCTCGCCGGAGACCTTAAGCGGCAGCCAGTCGCCGTAGCGGAATAGCGCGTCGTAATGCGGACGCAGCCGCAGCAGCGTGGCGGTGACGAACTGCTTAACGCGCCCGTCTCGCCAGCAGGCCGGGTTATCAAACACTGTGGCATCCGCCGCGCTGAGGTTGTGCACCAGCGCGTTGAAGTCCGGCTCCCGTCGGTTATCCGGGTCAACGAGGCTAAAGTTAAGCGCCTCGCTGCCCTGATAGATATCCGGCACGCCGGGAGCCGTCAGCTTGATTACCGTCTGGCTGAGGCTGTTCATCAACCCGGCGCGGATAAAGGGCTGCATCGCCTCGCTAAAATCCTGCAGGAACAGCGCGTTGTCCGGCGAAAGCAGATGCCGCGCGTAGCTCAGCACCACGCTCTCATAGCTCTCGTTGCTGTCGATCCAGTCGGTGCGCTGTTTTGCCTCGCGCAGCGCTTTCTCGAGGAAGCCGATGAATCGCGCGTCGAGTGCGTTAAGCCCTTCGGCGTCGTCCGGTGACTGCGTGGCGGGCCAGACGCCCGCCAGCGCCTGATAGATCATCCAGGTATCGGCAGCGTTCGGCGCGGTACCGTCATTGAGAAAACGCACCTGAGTCTGGTTCATCTGTCGCCAGCGGGCCAGATTTTCCCCCCAGCGTTCCGGCGCTTCCGTCAGGGTGTAGAGACGCGCCCGGGCGTCTTCCCCGCGCTTGGTATCGTGCGTGGAGGTGCCCAGCAGCGCGTCGGGCTGACGGGCCAGACGAATGCGCATCTCCTGGTGGAAGCGGGATAATGAAAACGCGCGCGGCGTCGGGTCGGCGCCCACTTCATTGAGCGCCAGCTCGAGGTTGTGGCGAAAGAACAGCGTGTCTTCAACGGACTTCGCCATCAGCGGCCCGGTAAGCTGCTGGAAGCGGGTTCTGAACAGCGCGGCGGACTCGCGGCAATCTTCCGGCAGGTCGCCGGTAAGAATGCGCACAATCAGGCTCAGCGCCGCTTCAGACGTCTCCACGCCGGCGACCACGCGGTTAAGCAGCGCCACGTCCGACGGGGTTAATCCCTCCCGGGTGCCGTAGGTGCGGTAGACCGGAAAGGCGATAAGCAGCTCGCGCAGCGCGTGGCGGATCTCCTCGCGCGGTAGCGCAACCTCATTGCGGCGGGCCAGATCGTCAGCAAGGTTAAGCAGCGTGGTGAATTCACCCTCAAAATTGCGATCGGTCATCAGGCCCTTGGCATCGCGCAGTTCCGCGTGGCGATCGACCGTTATCCCCAGCGTTTCGTCGTGGATGGTCTCCAGGCGCGACAGGTTATCGTCGTCGACCAGCACTTCCGCCAGCGAGGCGATAAACTCGTAGCCGGTGGTGCCGGATACCGGCCAGTCTGCGGGGAGCTGTTCTCCCTTCGCGAGAATTTTTTCAACCGTGATGTAGCAGTCGGGCCCGGTTTTCTCCCGCAGGCGCTGCAGATACCCCAGCGGATCGGCCAGGCCGTCGACGTGGTCGATTCGCAGGCCGTCCACCACGCCAGCGTGAACCAGCTCCAGGATCAGCCGGTGCGTATCGTCGAAGACCGCGTCGTCTTCAACCCGGACGCCCACCAGACCGGTGATCTCAAAGAAGCGCCGCCACGAGAGCTGCTTCGGCGCTTCCCGCCAGGACATCAGCCGCCAGCTTTGCGCTTCATGTAGCTCAGCGATGCTCTTATCCTCGCTGTATGTGCCCGGGTTGAGCGGATACGCCGTGTCGTAATAGACCAGAGAGGCCTTTCTAGTGACAGTGTCACGCCTCAGGGTGATGTCCCCCTTCTCCAGCTCCGCCTCAAAGGTGTCACCGAGGAACGGCAGCGTTAGCGGGCGCGATCCGTCGATATCGAAATAGCGGAAATAGCGGCTCTGCTGGCTGTATTCAATCACGTCCCGCCACCAGGCATTTTCCAGCGAGGTGGACATATGGTTCGGGACAATATCCAGAATCAGCCCCATGCCGGCCTGCTTAAGCGCCGCCGCCATGCGGTCGAAACCGTCTCGTCCGCCGATCGCGGGG
This sequence comes from Enterobacter sp. R-1.6.2, assembly GCF_035064085.1. Lineage (NCBI taxonomy): Bacteria > Pseudomonadati > Pseudomonadota > Gammaproteobacteria > Enterobacterales > Enterobacteriaceae > Enterobacter > Enterobacter sp. R-1.6.2. The sequence goes on along the minus strand of NZ_JASEYI010000005.1, from coordinate 32,656 downwards.
TCAATTTCATTCGGGTTGGTCACGTCATAGCCGTGAGTGGAACCCGCTGTGGCGGTAAATACGGGCGATGCGTAGAGATGGCTGATGCCGAGATCTTTCAGGTAAGGCACCAGCGCCGCAACGCGGTCGAAGGTCATGCCATTACGGAACTGAATACGGTACGTGGCGGAAGGGATCATAACGATGCTTCTCCATCAGCAAAGCGAACGACAATACCGTTCGGCGGTAAAACGTCAGTGACTTCCGGCCAGGCAAAGCGCGTCTCACCCGCGAGATCGGGCAGCGCGACGGGCTTACTACCGATATTCAGCGCCAGAGAGAGCGTCCCCGACGGGAAATGCCAGCTCACCGCCACCATGCCGGGCGCGGTCTTGATTACTTTGCCCTCAACGGCGCCGCCATGACGCAGAAGCGGAACGATATGGCGATGACGCAGCGTCAGCAGGTGGCGCGTGAAGCGCAGCCACGTTTTGCCTTCGTCGGTGGCAATCTTATTCCAGTCGAGTTTTGAACGGATGAAGGTGTTCACGTCGTTCGGATCCGGGACGGTTTCATCGTGCCCGGCATGGCCCGTAAACTCTTTCGCGCGCCCTTCCCGCACCGCCTTTGCCAGATCGCCGTGAAAATCGGTGAAAAACAGGAACGGGTGCGTTTCCCCAAATTCCTCTCCCATAAACAGCAGCGGGATATGGGGGGAAAGCAGCAGCGCGGCAAGCAGCACCCGCGTCTTGTCGACACCGGCCAGGGTGATAAGACGCTCGCCCTGGGCGCGATTCCCGGTCTGATCGTGGTTCTGAATAAAATCGACGAAGAACTGCGGCGGCTGCGTCTGGCACTCCACCCCGCGGGATTCGCCGGTTTGCAGCGAAATCTCGCCCTGGTAGACAAAGCCTTCCGCCAGCGCCCGGGCGAACTTTTTCTCCGGCTCAAAGGCAAAATCCTGGTAGTACGCATGCGTCTCGCCGGTGGCAAACACGTGGGCGGCGTTGTGGAAGTCATCATTCCACTCGGCGGTGAACAGCGGCGTGTTGCCCTGTTCATCGCGCGGATGCAGGAAAATCACGTTGCGGCTGTCTTCCGTGGTCAGGTGAACGTGACGGTGCGGGATCGCCTCGCGGATTTTTGCGGCAATCTCCTCCAGAATGTGCGTCTCCGAGGTGTCTTTAATCTGGTCGATGGCATCGAAGCGCAGGCCGTCCAGACGGTACTCCGTCAGCCAGTAGAGCGGCGCATCGGTAATGTACTGCCTTACCGGCTCGCGTTCGTAAGCGATGCCGTTGCCCCACGGCGTCATCCGCTGTGCATCAAAAAACGCGGGCGACAGCAGGGGCAGATAGTTCCCCTCCGGGCCGAAGTGGTTGAGCACAATATCCAGCACCACGGAGAGTCCCAGCCCGTGCGCGGCGTCGATAAACGCGTGGAAATCCTCCGGCGTACCGTAGGCAGAGTGCGGGGCGTACAGCAGCACGCCGTCGTACCCCCAGCCGCGGGTTCCGCCAAACTGAGAGACGGGCATCACTTCAAGCTGGGTAATACCGAGCTCTGCCAGATACGGCAGCTTGTCGATGGCGGCCCGGAAGGTGCCCTCCGGGGTAAACGTGCCGATGTGCAGCTCGTAGATAACCGTGTCTTCCCACGGCCGCCCTGCCCAGTCCCGGTTGACCGGCTGATAGCGTTGGGGATCGATAACGATGGAGGGGCCGTTAACGTCGCCTCTTTGCGCGCGCGAGGCGGGGTCGGGCACCGTCATGCCGTCCTGCAGAACAAATTGATATTCTGCACCGTGCGTGACGCCGGATACGTCTGCCTGAAACCAGCCGTCGCCAGCTGCCGTCATCGGCACGTCGGCGGCGGCCAGACGTAGCGTTAGTTCTTTCTGTCCTTCTGCCCAGACGCGAAAACGTACAACGTCATCGGAAATAAACTCAGCACCCCACTGCTTTTGAAATGTCCTGAATTCCATTCATTGTCCTCGAATGACCCACATTTTACGCGGAACGAAGTACAAGCTTAGTTCAGGATTAAAAGTGTGTTAGGCCAGCGGATTTAACCGCTTCGTCTATTCTTTATGAAATAACTCACTACCGGGAAGACTATGCAGATTCGAAAAGGACTCAATACCGACCTCGCTCGCCTTGAATGCTGTGACTTTTCTTTCACCATTAGCCACATTGCGCGAGAGCCCTTTATCCACTGCGATTTGCATATCGAAGCCGTCGCTGAGCCCTGGATTAAAACCTACGAGCTCGATATCCAAACCCTTGAAAACCACTGCGTTAATCCGGACGCCATATTTCTTATTGCCGAAACGGATGACGGTGAAATTGCCGGATTTATTACCGCGTCAATCGGCTGGAATAAGTTTATCTCGGTGGATTACATTGCCGTGGAGCGCACGAAACGCAGAACCGGCGCCGCGCAAAAATTAATGGCCGCCGCGCACGTCTGGGCCCGCAGCGTAAACGCGCCGGGATTACGGCTTGAAACACAAAATGTGAACGTCTCTGCCTGTCTGTTTTACCGCAACTACGGGTTTACCCTGGGCGGATACGATCGTTATCTCTACAACGCCTTACCGGAAAAGGACGAAGTCGCCCTGTTCTGGTATTACATGCTGGTCTAACGGCGCGGCCTTCATATTTCTGTCATTGAATTTCATTACGCTTTCGGGATTTTAACCACGGTGTTGAGGAAAGAAGTGTGAATTCAATGGCTAAGGCATTACTGCTGGCATTACCTGTTTTGAGTGCAACGGCAGCGGCGACGGCCGCCGGGGGCGAGCTGTGTGAACCCAAAGCGTACGAAATGGCGCTGCGCTATCAGCAGAAATCGGCAGAGATCGTGGCTCTTCAGCTGCAGACGTATCGGTTTGCCACCGAGCGTTTCAACGAGAAGTTAAAAGAGCTGAAAACGCCTGAAAATTACGCCGTGGTAATGGACCTGGATGAAACGGTGCTGGATAACACCCCTCTGCTGGTGCGCGACACCGAGCAGTGTCACGACTATACAAAATGGGACACCTGGAGCGACTGGGAAAAACAGGGAAAACCCGGCTTAATTCCGGGCGCGAAGGCGTTTCTTGACCATGTGAATCAAAGCAAGGTCCGTATCTATTATGTTTCGGACCGTATGCAGGAAAATAAAGCCGATACGCTCAGGACGTTAAAAGCCCTGGGACTTCCGCAGGTGTCCGATGAAAGCGTGCTTCTGGACACGGTCAGCAAGGAAGAGCGTCGCCAGAGCATCCTCAAAAAGCAGCAGATCGTAATGCTGTTTGGCGACAGCCTGCCGGATTTCGCCGTGCAGTTTAAAAATAAAAAGCCGAGCGAGCAGCAGCGTGAGCTGGTTGAAGCCAGCGCGGAACACTTCGGAAACGACTGGATTGTGCTGCCTAATGCCGCTTATGGCTCCTGGTCCAAAGCCACGCCGGACAGCTGGAACGCGCCGCTGAAAAAATAACGTGTTACGAGCCGGGAAAGGCAGCATCGCCACCCGGCTTCTGCGCTGTGCTATCCACCGCGTTTATAGGTCCTATCATTTCTGGGCAGGTTCTTATAATTTTACGAAGAAGTAAGATGAGCGCTTTCAAAGGAGACTCGTATGCTTACCGTGAAAAAACTTGCTCTTTCTACGCTGATTTCCAGTTCATTGCTTTTCTACCCTGCGCTGCATGCCTCGGCAGAGACGCCCCAGCACGTCGTTAAACAACCGGCAGGCGGATACAGCGTTCAGGTCGGCGACGTTCTGGTCACCTCGTTTACGGACGGGACCGTCGCGCAGGATCTGCACAAGCTGCTGCGCCGGACAACGCCGCAAAAAATCGATGCGCTGCTCGCGAAAAATTTCCAGACCAACCCGCCTGAGGTATCCATCAACGCGTTCCTGATTGCGATGCCCGGACATAAAATTCTGGTGGATACGGGCTCAGGCCAGCTCTTTGGCCCCGGCAACGGCGGACGTCTGATTGAGAGCCTCGCCACCCAGGGGATTAAACCTGAGGACATTACTGAAGTCCTGCTGACCCACGCCCACTCCGATCACGCGGGCGGCCTGGTGAAAGACGGCAAGGTGGTGTTCAGCAACGCGCGCGTTTTCGTTGGCAAACCGGACGTCGACTTTTTCTTTAACGACGAGAATCAGAAAAAAACCGGCTACGGCAAGAACTATTTTGACGTCGCGCAGAAGACCTTAAAACCCTATCTTGACGCCGGTAAAGTGGTGCCGTTTAGCGGCACATCTGAGATTCTCCCGGGGCTGACCGGCACGGTTCATCCCGGCCATACGCCGGGTTCAGCCTTCTACACGCTGACGAGCAACGGCGAGAAGATCACCTTTGTCGGCGACATCATTCATGCCGCGGCGGTTCAGTTCCCGCAGCCTGACGTGACCATTACCCACGATGAAGATCAGAACAAAGCGGCAAGCGTGCGCGAACACGCGTTTGCGGACTTTGTGAAAAATAAAGACCTGGTTGCCGCGCCCCATCTGCCGTTCCCGGGTATCGGGTATGTCACCAAAGGCGAAAACGGCGGCTATGCCTGGGTCCCTGTGACCTATACCAACCGGGACGCCGGCAGCGCGAAATAAAATGACGCCCGTCTCTGACATGGACATCGACCTGATCCTGACCCTGGACGCCCTGCTTCTGGACAGGAATATCACCCATGCGGCCGCGCGGCTGGGCATCAGCCAGCCCGCGCTGTCCGCCCGTCTCGCGCGTCTGCGAACGCTGTTTGGCGAACCGCTGTTTATTCCCTCCCCACATGGACGTGGGGTGCTACCCACGCCGCGAGCGGAAGCGCTTAAGCCGCAGGTGGAGAGCGTGCTGCGCGGCATCAGCGCGCTATTTGCCCCCACCACGTTTGATGCGCAGACCAGTACCCGGACCTTTGTTATCGCCCTGCACGAAAACCCGGCGCTGATGCTGGGCACCGGGCTGCTTAACCAGGTGGGTACCGAAGCTCCAGGTATTCGCCTGCGCTTCGCCCTGCCACAGATGTCCGAACTGCCGCAGCAGCTTGAAAACGGTGATGTGGATATCTACATCGGCGTGAGCGCGGGTGCTCATGACGGCTGGGTGAGACGCAAACTGCTCGACGATACGTTTGCCACCGCCCAGCGTAAAGGCCATCCGCGCGGGACCGGAGCGTTAGACCTGGAAAGCTACTGCGCGCTTTCTCATCTGGTGGTGTCATCGGCGGGAGATCCGTTTACCGGCTTTGTCGATCAAACCCTGGCCGGGCTGGGCTACCAGCGGCACGTCGCGATGTCCACGCAGAGCTACGCCGTGGCGCCTGCGCTTGTTGCCGGTACCGACCTGGCGTGCACCCTGCCGGAACGGATGCTGAAACAGTTTGCCGGCACGCTGGATCTCTTTGCGCCGCCGCTGCCGCTCCAGCCGATTACCATCTACATGTACTGGCACCCGAAAAACAGCCAGGATCCGGCGAATGCCTGGCTGCGCGAGCAGCTGCTGCAGGCCGCCGGGCGTCAGGTATGATCGAGGGTAATCAGGAATTTTTTAAGCACTTCTGAGCGAATAATCCGGTGGCAAACCAGCGTCAGCTCGCTTTCCCGGAGCCGGTCGAGGATGTCCACGTACACCACATTCTCGACGCTCACCGCCTTTGCCGAGGCGGGCAGCAGCGCCAGCCCAAACCCCGCCGAGACCAGGCTTATCACCGTGGGCACGTCGGTCGCGTTTTGCACCACGTCCGGCTGAAAGCCCGCCCCGCTGCAGGCGTCATAAAAGTACTGTTCCAGCCCCATTCCCTCCGGGTCGCGCAGGGAGATCCATTTTTCGTCCTTCACTGACGAAAGCGTCAGCGCGGAAGATCCCGCCAGCGGATGCTGACGATACAGCGCAAGCACCGTTTTCTCTGACGTGAACGGGCGGCTTTGCAGATCGTCAGGCAGCGACGGCAGCGGCGCTCGGATAATGGCCACATCAAGCTGGTTGCTCTGCACGGCCGCGTAGAGCGTCTGCACGTTTCCCGTCACCAGCGACATGGTAATGGCCGGCCAGCGCGTATGCATCTGGCGCAGCGCGGCGGGCAGCCTGCCGTCGAACATCGCGCTCGACACGCACCCCAGGTTTAATACCCCCTGCTCGCCCCTTGCCGTTTGCCTGGCGTCGAGAACCGCCTGCTCGGTCAGGGAAATGGCGAGCCTGGCTTTCACCAGAAACGCTTCACCCGCGGGCGTCAGGGTTAAGCGGCGGTTCGCCCGGCTAAAGAGCGTGACGCCTAAACGTTCTTCCAGCGCCTTTATCTGCTGGCTCAGGGCCGGTTGCGCCATGTTCAGACGCTCAGCGGCCCGGTGCATGTGGAGCTCTTCGGCCACCACGATGAAATGGCGCATCTGACGAAACTGCACGGAACGCTTCCTTTTTTGATATGAATTTAATTATCAATTTAGCAGTAATGATGCAATTGATGCTATTGGTCATTGCCATAAAAATGGAGGTATTCAAACGAGGGAGGAAAATATGGAAAACCCGATCAACGATCTCCGCAGCGCCATCGCCCTGCTTCAGCGCCACGAAGGGCAGTATCTTGAAACCGATTATCCGGTCGATCCCAACGCGGAGCTGGCGGGAGTCTACCGCCATATCGGCGCGGGCGGCACGGTAAAACGTCCAACCCGTACGGGCCCGGCCATGATGTTCAACAGCGTGAAGGGCTATCCGGGCTCCCGCATCCTGGTGGGCATGCACGCCAGCCGCGAGCGTGCCGCGCTCCTTCTGGGCTGCGAGCCCTCTGAACTTGCAAAACACGTCGGCCAGGCGGTGAAAAAGCCGGTTGCGCCGGTTGTCGTTCCGGCCTCGCAGGCGCCCTGCCAGGAACAGGTTTTCTACGCAGACGACCCTGACTTCGACCTGCGCAAGCTTCTTCCGGCCCCCACAAACACGCCGATTGATGCGGGCCCGTTCTTCTGTCTGGGGCTGGTGCTGGCGAGCGATCCGGAAGACAGCTCGCTGACGGATGTCACCATCCACCGCCTCTGCGTTCAGGAGCGCGACGAGCTTTCCATGTTCCTTGCCGCCGGTCGGCATATCGAAGTCTTCCGCAAAAAGGCGGAAGAGGCCGGAAAACCGCTGCCGGTGACGATCAATATGGGGCTCGATCCTGCCATCTATATCGGCGCGTGCTTTGAGGCGCCCACCACGCCGTTTGGCTACAACGAGCTGGGCGTCGCCGGGGCGCTGCGCCAGCAGCCGGTCGAACTGGTGCAGGGCGTGGCGGTAAAAGAGAAAGCGATCGCGCGGGCGGAAATCATCATCGAGGGCGAACTGCTGCCGGGCGTGCGCGTAAGAGAAGATCAGCATACCAACACCGGCCACGCGATGCCGGAGTTCCCGGGCTACTGCGGCGAGGCGAACCCGTCCCTTCCCGTGATCAAAGTGAAAGCCGTGACCATGCGAAACCACGCGATCCTGCAAACGCTGGTGGGACCGGGAGAAGAGCATACCACCCTGGCCGGTTTGCCGACGGAGGCCAGCATCCGCAATGCCGTTGAAGAGGCGATTCCGGGCTTCCTGCAAAACGTCTATGCGCATACCGCGGGCGGCGGTAAGTTCCTCGGGATCCTGCAGGTGAAAAAACGCCAGCCGTCAGACGAAGGCCGTCAGGGACAGGCGGCGCTCATTGCCTTAGCCACCTATTCGGAGCTGAAGAACATCATTCTTGTCGACGAAGACGTGGATATTTTCGACAGCGACGACATCCTGTGGGCGATGACCACCCGCATGCAGGGCGATGTCAGCATCACCAATATTCCGGGGATCCGCGGCCACCAGCTGGATCCGTCCCAGTCGCCGGATTACAGCACCTCAATTCGCGCAAACGGCATCTCCTGCAAGACCATCTTCGACTGCACGGTGCCGTGGGCGCTGAAGGACCGCTTCGAGCGCGCGCCGTTTATGGAAGTGGATCCGCGTCCGTGGGCGCCGGAGCTGTTCGCTGATAAGAAATAGGGAAATTTCGGGCGTATGGCCCGCAGGTCATACGCTTATTTTCTTTTCAAGCGCGGCAATATTTTTTTTATCTGCCTTTCGCTCCACGGAGAAACGATCGACGCTCAGCAAAATGAGCATCAGCCCCCTGCCGCTCTCCAGTAACGGCGATATTTCACAGAAACGGTCTCGTCTGGCGGCCTCGAGCCGCTCCAGCGGGAACGCATCACCTGCGTCGGTAAAGACAACGCGGACATTATGGTCCCGGATGTCGAACTCTACGCTAAATGTACGTGAAGCATCCTCATGCAGCGCGTGCCGGATGATATTCGTCGCCACTTCACAGACGGCAAGGTCGAGCGCGAAACGCCACTCATCGTCAACGGCAAGCGCGCTCAGACGGTCTCCCAGCCAGCCGGCCAGCGGCATCAGGGAGCCGAGCTCCGCCGGAAATTCTGCATGCTCCGGCGTCGGCATCTACTGCCCCAGCTGCGCAAGCGCGCTGTTTTTATCCGGATAAATGCGGAATATGCGATCCATTCGGGTCAGGGTGAACATATTCATGATCCCGGGGTTCAGGGAGCACAGAGCCATTTCGCCTTTCCCGTTCATCAGCTTAAACAACGATACCAGCATCCCCAGCCCGCTGCTGTCGATAAAGTCCACTTTGCTAAAATCGACAATTAAGGCTTTGCGATCGCTGCCAATTTCTTCCGTGACGGTGGCCTTAAACGTCGCGGCAATGGACGCATCCAGCCGCCGGACCGCTGGCGTAAGAATGTTGGCATGCGGTAATCGTTCAGTGTTAATAATCATTCTGTTCTCCCTGACGCTCAATCACTAACAGTGAAACGTCATCGGTTAAGGCGGTCGGTTCATCACGATTTGCATTGCGCCAGCCGGTCAGGTGTTGTCCGAAACGCAGCAGGAGCTCGTCTACCGGCAGATGGGCATGTTCATGAAGCCAGCGTTCCAGACGTTGCGGGCCAAACTGCTCGCTCTCGCTGTTCTCACATTCCGTGATGCCGTCACTGAATAAGCATAAGCGATCCCCTGAATTGAGGGTAAAAGCGACGTCCTCCCAGCTGAGGTCGGGGATCAGCCCGACCGGCGGTCCACCCTCGCCAACGGAAGTGACGGCACTCTCTGCGTTCACAATCACGGGAGTAGGATGCCCCGCCTGACACAACGACCCCTGACCACTGACGGGGTCGATCACGCCGTAGATGATGGTGAAATAGCTGGTGATGTCGTTTTCTTCACTGCAAAAGCGGCTGTTCAGTATTCTGACGACCTCGGCAGGCGACTGAATTCCGCCCTCTGCGGTAAACAAAAAACGATCCACCACCCGGCCATGCAAGAACTGACGCGCCACGGCGAGGGACATCATTGCTGCCCCCACGCCGTGACCGGAGACATCAACGCAGTAGAACCCCAGATGAGAGTCCAGAGGAAAAATATTGAAGACATCACCCGATACCCAGGCAGACGGTAAGAAAAGCCAGTCGGAAAAGTAGTTCCCGAAGCGCAGGCGGTGTGAAGGCAGAACCGAGTGCTGAACGCGCGCCGCCAGCTCAAGATCCTGTTCAATCTGGCGTAACGCTTCACTCAGGCGCTTATTATGCGCCGCGAGGGTCGCTTCCAGCGTCAAAATACGTACCCCGGCATGGAGCCGCGCCCGTAACTCAGCCTGTTCGACGGGCTTGCTTAAAAAATCATCCGCCCCGGCATCAAAACCCTGCGTTAAATCTCCTGCATTCTCGCGGGCCGTGAGCAGAATGATATACACATAGTGGCCAAACTGACGGCTGCGGATCGTCTGACAGAGCGTAAGCCCGTCCATTTCCGGCATCTCCCAGTCGCTTATCACCATGCTGATCGGCTGGCTGGACAATATTTCCAGCGCGGCGACGCCATTTTCCGCCTCGCTCACGATATACCCCCACTGGGTGAGCATTCGGGAGAGTAACCGACGATAAATCAGCGAATCTTCAACGATTAACACGTGCAGCGCTGACATGTATCCCTCCTATAGCGGTAAGAACCATATAAGACTCACGGTCCCTTCCCTGAATTTTGCGTTACCGTTGCCGTGCCCCGGATAGCGCGTCCCCGCATAGTTCGCGTACTGGATGGAGAACGAACCTGGCGTATAGCCCGCATAGCCAAAGCTGTAGCTGTAATCGCCGTTCCAGGGCTGCTGCTGGCTGCTGTCCGGGAACCAGAACGCCGTTGCGCGAACGAAGAAATGTTGTTTGAAGGTATAGCCGCAGCCGCCGAGCATGACGTTTTTATTTTTGCGGATGTCATCGCTGCTGAGGTCGTAGTAGCGCGGAACCCAGCTGTACCCGACCTGGCAAATCATAGAGTCCCCTTTATTAATCAGGAGCGCGTTTTCAACCGGTTTCGGTAGCGAAAACTTATAGGCCAGCGTAAAGGCGCCCTGTTCGAAATAGGTGTGTCTCCGGCTACCCGACGTCCAGAAGTGGTTATCGCCGTAGTTGCCGTAAACCAGGCTGAACGTGTTGGCATGCCAGTCGTCATAGCCAAAGCTGTAGCGAAAATCCGCGGTGTAGCGGTTGGTATCCCTGACCGGCAGCCGGGAGGTAATGTTGGCAAACCAGAAGCTGTAGGGGGAATACTGCAGACTAAGATTCAGCGTCTGGTTAATTTTTTTCGCCTGCGCGGCGCTGTCCGAGCTGTTGGGCACGCTCACCATCTGCTCTTTCAGCCCAGAACTAAAGCTCAGAGCGCCTGAAAATTTCTTGTCATTGCCTGAGAACAGGCGCCCCCACCGGCTGGTAAAAACGCCTGCCTGAACGGGCTCGCCGTTTTTATCGCGCAACGTCTCTTTCTCGCTGCTTTGCGCCGCATCCGCCGCGGGTATTGCGGCGAGTAAGACGCCCGCCAGGAGCCATTTTTCACGCATAACCGCCATCCTTAGTTAGGTATCCAGCGTGCAGCGACGTTGTATTTTGCCATGAGCCACAAAATGCCCAGTGCCGCAGCATGCACTAACGTATTTTCTATCCAGGCATGACGCCACAAATCGAAGGTGATGAACTGACTCACCAGCAGCACCACGTACACATGCAAAATGAAGGTATAAAGCGAGTGCTGGCCTAACGGAATAAGAAACCATCCCAGCAGGCGGTTGAGCGGCGTCCAGCAGTATGTCAGCACCAGATAGACGGTAACCATCAGGGCGATATCGTTTAATACCCGCACCGGGCCCAGCCCATTTTTCGCCGCCCAGGTGTGATAAAAGGTGTTGAAGCCGTCAGGCGGAATCACGTGCATCAGCAGCGCGGGGGGCATAAACGGGTTGGTATGGTTCTGTGCTATGAACCCCAGAATGAGCGCCACTATCACCAGCGCAACCACCACCACTTTACCTGCAGGCGTGCGTGCGAAAGAGATCAGTTCGGCTTTATACCACCCGCTGGCCATGCCCAGCACAAAGATGAACTGCCAGGCCAGCAGCGGAAAGGCAAATTCGAATTCCGACGGCGTCAGCCGGAGCGGCCACCGCTGCCAAAGGCCGTACACTAGCAGAGACGCCCCCAGCAGCCACCAGACGTTACCCTTCTGTAGCATCCCCAAAAATAGCGGGCTGAGTAGCAGCAAAAAGATATACAGCCCCAGAATTTGCGTCTGATGGGGGCCAATCTGCAAATAGAGAATAATGTTGAACCAGGTCTCTTTTATTTGTGGCGTGACCGGATAAAGCGACCAGCTTTCACCCGAAAAGCGGTCGGTAAAATGAGTGACCTCGAAAAGATTAATATGCGGGATATAGGACAGGAGAATAAACGACACTATGATAATGATATTTACGCGATATATTTTCCACGCCCTGAGATAAAGCCCCCACGAAACCGTGAGTAATACGACTTTTTGCAGACGAGCGCGATTCAACATCCCCAACATAAATCCCGAGAGAATGACAAAGCCTTCTGCGCCGGTTGTTAACCCAAAACGCTCCCAGGAGAATATATTAATTACCGACATCACTTCCGTATGCGCCACGACCATCATGACGAGGGCAACCCCGCGCATAAAGTCAATTCTCAGGTCCCGGGCACCTGCAATGGCATACCGCCATGATCTTGATTTTACTATATCCGCTTGCGCGATCGGCGGCGCAATATGGCTCATAGGGTATCCTTTACCTGGAAACGAAAATTAACGTCTAAATAAAGTAGATAGCCTAAAGGAATAGTAACCGCAATTTATCGTGAACAGATTAGGCGAATTAAGCAGAATTTAACCTTAATTAACCACCACTAAATAATAGTAATGAACGTGGCTGGACACTTTTATTCGGCGTTCTACACTTACCTTAAATCTTGTTTATTCGCTATTTTCTTTGACCTTCTGGCAACTGCCTTTGCAGCAGAATGGGTCTGCATATTCACGGAATCAGGAACGCCGGAACTATGGATTTTTATTTTTCCCGTTTTGAACATCGTCGACCTCCGGAACCGTTGAAAACGCCGCGCTGGGTAATGATGACCTGGCAGGTGTTAGCGGTCGCGGCGCTTATTCTGGGCGCAAATTATATTTACTGGCGCTGGACCTCCTCCCTGAACACGGACGCGTTATGGTACGCCATACCGCTGGTCCTCGCCGAAACCCTGGCCTGGATCGGTACCGTGCTGTTTACCATCAACTTATGGAAAGAACAGGATCCTCCCCAGAGTCCGCCCCCGAGCGAGATTAACGACTGCCTGTCACCGGAGGAGGCAGTAGAGCCCCGTCCCGTTAAGGTGGATCTGTTCATTGCCACCTATTCCGAAGACACCGAGCTGGTGAGGCTGTCCATTCGCGACGCCCTGAATATGGATTACCCGTACCCGATTGACTACCGGATCCACGTCCTCGATGACGGCCGTCGCCCGGAGATGAAAGCCGTTTGCGATGAGGAAGGCGTCAATTACATCAGTCGCCAGACCAACATCGGATTTAAGGCCGGTAACCTGCGCAATGGTCTTGAGCAAACCGACGGCGATTTTCTTGTTATCTGCGACGCCGATACCCGTGTATTTCCCACCCTTCTCAGCCATACGCTGGGCTATTTCCGCAACCCTGACGTGGCCTGGGTGCAGACGCCGCAGTGGTTCTTCGATCTCCCGGAAGGAGAAAGTTTGTCGCGCTGGGGCCAGCGGAAAGCCGGAAAAATGGGCTATGGCCTGGGCTGGCTGATCCAAAAGTGTGTCGGCCCGGTCACGGTTGGCCGCGACCCGTTTTTTAACGATCCGCGCATGTTCTATGACGTCATCCTGCGGAGGCGCAACTGGGCCAACGCCGCATTCTGCTGCGGCGCGGCGTCCATCCACCGTCGCGAGGCGGTTATGCAGGCCGCGCTGAGAAGCTACGTCTGGTCCGTCGAAGAGGAGATCCATCGCCATACCCGCGACATACGCGATGACGAAACGCGGAGCGCGCTACAGGAGGCGATGCGCCCCCACGTGGCATTTGACACTGAGTTAACGCCCTACAAATTTCACGTCTCCGAAGATATTTACACCTCGGTGCTGCTGCACGGTGACGCCGCACGACGCTGGCGTTCGGTCATGCACCCGCGCGTTGAGTCGAAGATGCTCTCTCCGCAGGATATGCTGACCTGGATGATTCAACGCTTTAAATATGCCGCAGGTTCGCTGGATATTTTGTTCCATGACAATATCTTCAGCCGTCGTCGCTTCAGGCTTTCACTCCCCCAGACGCTGATGTACGCCACGACCTTCTGGTCCTATATGGCCTGCGTATGGAACACGGTGTTTTTGATTTCACCCATTATTTATCTGTTCACCGGTATTCCGACGGTATCGGCCTGGTCGACGCCGTTCTATCTCCATTTTCTCCCCTTTTTTATTTTCTCCGAACTGGCCTTTATGTTCGGGACATGGGGGATTTCGGCCTGGGACGGCAGGGCCTCCTACCTCTCCTTCTTTTCCATGAATCTGCGCGCGCTCGATACGGTGCTGCGGGGCGAGCAGATCAAATTTCACGTCACGCCAAAAGAGCGGCAGACGGGCCGTTTTCTCTATCTGGTGAAGCCGCAGATTGCCATCGTAGTGCTGACCCTCGCAGGGCTTATCTGGGGAGGGATTCAGGTTGCACGCGGCCAGGTCGACGACCCTTCCGGCTACGTCATCAATATTTTCTGGGGAGGGGTGAACATCGCCGCCATGCTGCCGCTGATATTCGCAGCCATGTGGACCCCCGCCGAAGAGGATGAGGTCACCCAATGAGAATACGTGATGCCCTGCTTTCCGCGCGCAGTTATCTCACTATTCTGCTGGGGTTCCTGCTCGGCTTTGCCATTGTGGTATGGGTTGAGAAACAAATGCCTTCGCGCGTGGAGAGCAGCGGCGGCATCGCGCTCAGTAAAGATTTCCCTCCGCTGCCCGCGAAACGCGAGCTGACCTATGACGAGGCCATCTGGGCGCGGGTAGCCTGGCAATACTACGTGAATAATACCCAGCCAAACGGCCTGGCGAACGCCAGCGACGGTGAGCCCTGGCTGAGCCTCTGGAGCGTGGGAAGCTACCTGTTTGCGGCCGCTGCCGCAGAGCAGCTCAATATCATTTCCACCGATGAGTTTGACGAGAGGGTCAGCGCGGCCCTGTTTACGCTGGGGCAGTTGCCGCTTAATGAGAAAGGCCTCCCTGCCGCGTATTACCATGCGGACACCCTCAAAATTCTGGGAAAACCTGACGCATCCGCAATAGGCCTGAGCCGCCTGCTGACGGCGCTTCAGACTCTCCTTTGGCGCTATCCTCAGCACGCGGCGGCTATCCGCGATCTGTTTAGCGTCTGGAGCACCGGCACGCTGATTGAAAGCAGCACTCAAAGCCAGGCGGCGGTACCGCTCCATCACTGGACTCTGACCAATGACGAACAGCGGGACAGCTTTGGCTATCGGCTCTATGCCAGCCATACGCTGCGCTTAATTGACAGTGCGGCGGGCCTCGCGGTCACCAATCCGCCCGAAGGGCAAAAGATGATCGACCTGGACGGGATCATGGTTCCTGATGAAGGCCTGCGCACGCCCTGGGGCAAGCAGACCTCCCTGATCAGTCTGCCCTATCTGCTAACCGGACTCGAACTGGGTTTTGACGCGCAGAGCGCTGAAATTGCGTGGCGGATTATGCAGATCCAGCAGCGGCGCCACGGCCTGCGCTCACCAAAACCTCCTATCAGCACGGATTATGCCGAACCGGCACCGGATTACGTTACCGATCTGCCAAACAGGCAGCCGGTACAGGCGCGCGCCCTGCGTGACGAAGTGCCGGAGAAAGTCGCGATCGCCTCCACCCGCACCGCGTTTGCCTGGTATGCCCTGTTCCGCAACAGCTGGAGCGAGGCGCTGCGCCAGCAGGTTCTGCCGCTTCTGGTGCCGGGTAAAGGCTGGCAGCGCGGTTTCAATCTTAATAACAGCGTTAATAGCGTCGTGGACGCCGACACCAACGCCATCGTGCTGGAAAGTCTGTCGTATATCGCGCACGGCCAGATGCTCTGTCTGGCCTGCTTTAACACGGCCCCTCATTCATCCACTCCCGTAGGAGCAACGCCATGAAGCCAAGATCCCCGATCCTTTTCCACCTGCTCACGGGAATAACGATCTGCTGGCTGGCGCTCTCGACCGCGCGCGCGGAAACCGGGTTGCCTGCATCTGGTTACTCCCCTCGCAGCGGCGAGCTGACGGCCCGAGAGATGACCATTGCGAAAAACGCCTGGCAGTATTTCGTCTCAAACTATCAGCCCACGACGGGGCTGGTGAATGCGGTTAATAAATATCCTTCCACCACCATGTGGGACAGCGCCTCCTATCTGGCCGCACTGACGGCGGCGCGCGAGCTGGGGATCATTGATAAAGCAGAGTTCGATCGCCGGATGCTGAAATTTCTCGCCACGCTAAACACCCTGGTGCTGTTCCGCAACGAGCTGCCCAACAAAGCCTATAACACCATCAGCGGCCAGAAAGTGGACTATACCAACAAGCCCGGCGAAATTGGCTTCTCGGCTCTGGATATCGGGCGAATGCTGGTCTGGCTGAAAATCATCAAAGAACGTTACCCGGAATACGGCAACAGCGTTGATAACGTGGTGCTCGGCTGGGATTTCAGCCATGCGATCGACCCCTGCGGCACGCTATACGGAGCCTATCTGGAGAACGGCCAGCCGAAGTATGTTCAGGAAGGCCGGCTGGGCTATGAAGAGTACGGCGCGGCGGGCTACCAGCTGTGGGGGTTCAATACCTGTAAAGCCAGCCGTCCGCAGCCGTACGAGCTGGCCGAAATCTACTGCGTGCTGGTTCCGTATGATTCACGCGACCCGCGCAACACGTCTCAGCATAACTATGTGGTGACGGAATCCTACCTGCTCTACGGTCTGGAGTTCGGCTTCGATAAACCGACCGATCGGGATAACGCTCCGCGCGACTACTCCCTGACGTGGATGAAAAACTTTGCCGATCGCGTTTATCAGGCTCAGGAGAACCGCTACACCATCACCGGCGTCCTCACCGCGCGCTCTGAGCACCAGCTCGATAAAGCGCCATACTTCGTCTATGACACCGTCTTCAGCGACGGGTACAACTGGAACACCATTACCGACAAAGGACAATTCGTCCCTAACGCTGCCGCAATTTCACTGAAGGCGGCGCTGGGAATGTGGGTCCTGTGGAACTCGCCTTATACCGATCGCCTGCTGAACACCATTGAGAATGCCAACGAAGAGGGAAAAGGCTACTACGAAGGGCTGTATGAAAACGGCGACGGGCCTATCAAGGAGTTCACCGCGAACAATAACGGCATCATGCTGGAGGCCCTGTTGTTCAAAAAAGAGGGGAAACTGCTGGCCTTCAACACCGATAACCCGAAGAGCAAGGATTTTGCGCCGTCGCTGTGGGATCAAAAGCTGCTCGATCAGTTTGAAGAGAACAACGCCCTGCGCAGCCGTCCGTTCCTTGCCAGCACGCCGGCCGTAAAAAGCTGGTGCGACCGGACCGGCGTCACGCAGCGCACCAAACCCGCCTGCCAGGCCTGTCAGTGCGCGTCATGCAGCGCGGACGAGCCGGTTAAACTGCCTCCGGTGACTGCGCAATGCTTAAAACCTTAGCCAGAGGGCTCGCGGGATTACTCCTCGCAGGTGTGGTCATCTTTGCTCTGTTTGGCCATCAGGGGGCTGGCTGGCGCTGGCTAATCAATGGCGGCTGGCACTCCAGCGCGCGTATCGCTGCCCTGACGCCGGAAGAACAGAAATGGGCGGCGATCGCCTGGCGCTATTTCGTCAACAATACCCAGCCGCAAACCGGACTGGTCAACGGAAGCGACAAACAGCCCCGCGTCACGCTCTGGCAAATGGGCGATACGCTTATCGCCCTGCTGGCGGCAAAAGAGCTGGGGCTGATTGATGAGGCCGAGTATGACGCCCGCCTGACGCGGCTGATGGGCACTCTCAACCGCCTGATGCTGACCGAGACCCGGACGCCAGGACGGCTCTATTCCAGCCAGACGGCAGCGACGATCGACTTTAGCGGCAAGCCCGCTAAAAATGGCTGGTCCGCGCGCGACATGGCTCGTCTGATGCTCGCCTTGCGCCTCACCGCTGAGTGGGAGCCGCAGTACAGCGAGTATCTGGATAAAATCATTCTGCGCTGGAACTTCTGCCCGGTCATCGATGGTGAAGGCGAACTGTGGT
Source organism: Enterobacter sp. R-1.6.2 (assembly GCF_035064085.1). Classification (NCBI taxonomy): domain Bacteria; kingdom Pseudomonadati; phylum Pseudomonadota; class Gammaproteobacteria; order Enterobacterales; family Enterobacteriaceae; genus Enterobacter; species Enterobacter sp. R-1.6.2. The sequence goes on along the minus strand of NZ_JASEYI010000005.1, from coordinate 14,991 downwards.
CCTCTTCCCTGCAAAACGGCCAGCCGGTGGTCCGTGAGGAGCTGCGCCTGGGCGAAAGCGAATATGCCGCGACGGCGTTTCATCTGTGGGGATTTTCCCCGGATAAAGCGTTTACGCCCCCGGCGCACCACGTCATCATCGCCCAGCGGCGCCTTGCTGTGGATGCCCGCGATCCGCGTACCACGTGGCAGCCCTCCCTGATAACTACCCTTCCCTATATGCTGCCGGGCCTGGAGTTTGGCTGGGAGCCAGAGGGCGTTGCGGCCGATCGGCAAAAGCGCCTGCGCAAGCAGGCCGAAAACGTCTGGCTCAGCCAGAAAACGCGCTGGGAGACCGAGAAGATCCTGACGGCAAGGGCAGATTTTGCGCTCCCTCAGGCGCCCTGGCATATACAGGATACCGTCTGGGGAAATGGCTATGCCTGGAACTCTGTTGGCGACGATGGCCGGGATTACACCCGCTTCGCACAGGTGTCGACAAAAGCGGTCTTTGCGCTGTGGGCCTTGTGGGACTCCCCTTATACCGACGTGCTGATGTCGGTCACCGAGCACCTTAACGATCCGCAGAAAGGCTGGTACGAAGGCCGCCTTGAAGCCACGGGCGATACCAACGCCTCCCTGACCCTTTCTACCAATGCCACGGTTCTGGAAGCCCTTTTCTTTAAGCACAACGCCGGGCCGCTGTTTGACGCCCGCCGGTCTAAGAAAGAGAGCTACTTTACGCGCCGTGTGGCAGAGGAATATACGCCAGTCGGGCACTGTCTGCCGGGCGAAAACGCCGCAAGGAGGACGCCGTGAAGTTTTACCGCGATCTGTTTGAATCCAGTCTGAACCGCGTTTTTCCGAATAATGACAAAACAGCGTTTTTTCAGACGTTCTATGACGCCTTCGTCCATATGTCACCCGAGACGCAGCAACATTTTTCTCGCCTGCCGGATCGAGAGGGTCAGCAAACCCTGTTTAAAAGTTTCTTCGCCATGCTTGCGGTGGACGGCGCCCTGATCGTCCCTGATTTTCTCGAGCGTCTGGCGCGGGAGCAAAGCGACGACGGCCTGCACCTCCCCCCACGATTTTTCGCGCTCTGGCGAGAAGCGATGTTGAGCGCGGTCAGCGAGCGCGACCCGCAGTGCGACGATGAGATCCTGACGGCCTGGGCGATGGCGATAGCGCCCGGGCTGGAATACCTGCGCCGACAGGCCGAACTGCACTACCGCGCGTAGGGAGGATCACGATGAGCGCATTTACATACGATCTTAACGCGCTGCCAGCTGCCGTCATGATTTATGACCGCGATGAACGCCTGCAGGCCTGGAATTACAACGTGGCCCTTTTTTATCCGGTCATCACCCCGTGGCTGAAGGCGGGCACAACGCTTGAAGCGCTGGCGGAACGCTTTATCGACGCCGTTTATAACGTCGACCCCGGCCTTCGTCAGACGCTGCGCGAGTCGGTTATTCGCAACTGTCGGCAGGATAAACACTGTGAGGTTCGGCAGGCGGGCCAGCGGCGGATCTTCGTCCAGCATCAGCGCCTGGCGGACGGCGGTATTGTCAGCCTGCACAGCGATATTACAGAGCTGGATGAAGCGCAGCGCGCGCGTCACCAGCTGCACGACGATTTTCTGCTGACGGCGGAATCCATTCATATTGGGATCTGGGACTGGCAGGTTTCTGGCGACGCGTTACAGGTTAACGACACCCTGCTTGCCATGCTGGGCCAGTCGCGCACCCAGTGGCGATATCCGGTGCGTTTTCTGCTCAATCAGGTCCACGAGAACGATCGCGCTGCGCTGCGCAAGGCGCTGCACGCTTCGAAGCAGGATCATCGTCCGGTCTTTGAATGTGAAATTCGCGTGCATCACCCTACCGAAGGACTGCGCTGGATGCTGCTCTCCGGCCAGGTGGTCACGCTCTCTATTGAGGGAAACGCCGAGCGCGTGATTGGCACGCTGCAGGATATTACGCGGCGCAAGGAGGCTGAAATACAGGCGTTCACCTCGGCCATTGAGGCACAAAAAGCCAATGAGGCTAAAAGTGCATTTCTGGCAAACATGAGTCATGAAATCCGCACCCCGATGAACGGCATTATTGGCATGACCCAGCTGTGCCTTGACACAACTCTCAACGCCGATCAGCGCGATTACCTGACGCTGGTGATGAGTTCGGCCCAGTCTTTGCTGCATATCATCAACGATATTCTCGACTTTTCCCGTATTGAAGCTGGCAAAGTGGAGCTGGAGGCGGAACCTGTCCCTGTCCGCCCCTTTATCCAGTCGCTTATTCGCCCGCATATGCCGGGCGCGAGCGAAAAAGGCATTGAGCTTCTGGTTGATATTGCCCCAGACGTCCCCGACGTGCTGATGGTCGACGGCGCGCGGCTGCGCCAGATCCTGACCAATCTGCTGGGCAACGCGCTGAAATTTACGCACCAGGGGGAAGTCATCCTGGTTGTTGAGCCCGGCGATAGCGAGGACTACTGGCGTTTTCGGGTGCGCGACAGCGGTATTGGCATCCCGGCTGAAAAGCAGAAGGCCATTTTTGAAGCCTTCAGCCAGGCGGATAACTCAACCACCCGCCGCTACGGCGGCACGGGGCTCGGATTAACCATCTCGGCGCGGCTGGTTGCGGCCATGGGCGGCGAGTTAACGGTCACCAGCGAGCCGGGGAAAGGCAGCGAATTTTCGTTCGCCCTGCCGCTTGCAACGCAGTTTCTTGCCCCGGAGGAACGCCCGCGTAGCCAGCGCTTTAGCGGTGAACCCGTGCTGGTGGTGGATGATAACGAAACTAACCTCCGGCTGCTGGCCGCCATGCTGAGCCAGATGGGGCTGAAACCCACCTGCGTTAACAACGCCAGTGAGGCCATCAACCGGGTTAAAACCGGAACGGCATGGCCGCTGATCCTGCTGGACGCGCAGATGCCGGATATGGACGGCGTGTCGCTGGCCCTTGAGCTTTCGGTGCTGCCGCAGATTTCTGAAAGCCATATCATCATGCTGAGCTCCATGAGCCGACATTTTGATATCAATATGCTGAAGCGGATCGGCATCAAAAACTATCTGCATAAGCCTATCGCTCAGGACGAGCTGCATCAGGCGATTGCCTCGGCGTTTGAACGTGCGCCGAAGACCGTGGGGGAAACCGCCCCCGCCCCCGTCGCCGCCCCGGGCGCTACGGGGCTGCGGATCCTGCTGGCTGAAGATAATCTGGTCAATCAGAAGGTCGCCGCGCGCCTGCTGGAACGCCTCGGCCATGCCTGTCAGATCGTCGATAACGGCGTCACGCTGCTTGAGCGCTGGCGCGCGGGCGTCTGGGACGTTCTGCTTATCGATCTCCAGATGCCAGAGATGGACGGTGAAACCGCCATTCGCCTGCTTCGCGAGGAGGAACGCTCCCGGCCCGGACCGGCTCAGCCTGCCGTCGCCATGACCGCACACGCTATGCAGGGGGATAAAGAGCGCTGTCTTAACATGGGCTTCGACGGCTATATTGCCAAGCCCATCAGCCAGGAGCGTCTCGCTGAGGAGATTGCTCGCGTGCTCGAGCGTCATGATGATTCCCCCGTTTTTCCTGACGAAGCGCGCCTGCTGAAACAGTGCGCTGACGACCCTGTCCTGGTACAGGAGCTGCTGGCCCTGTTTGGCGAAGGGCTGGAGGAGGCCATGAGAGCGATCGCCCGGGCTATCGACAACGATGACCGCGAAGCGCTGCGCCGCGCGGCCCACAAGCTGCGCGGAGAAGCCGTCACGCTGGATTTCGGGCTGCTCGCCCGTCAGCTGCAGGCGCTGGAGAACGAGGCGCACACGCAGGACAGGCAACAGCTTGCGATGCTAAACCGGCGTCTTCAAATGGAATCGCAGCGCCTGATGGCGTGGCTCAACGCGCGAGGGGTAAACGAACCATGACCCGTAGCTGCGCGCTGCTCTTTGCGCTGTTTATTCCACCGCTGGCGGCGAACCCGACACCGGTCAGCTGGTCACTGGCTGGCACCTGGCGGGTTCAGGACGCCAACGACGGCACGCCTCCTCCCGCGTCAGGCTGGCGCGGGCTGAAAGTCCCTGCCAACTGGTACAGCGCGGGGTACGATCATCAGGGCGCGCTGTGGTATAAGCACGCATTTACGCTCCCCCTTCAACCGCCCGACGTGATGAGCACCCTGGTGTTTGACGGCGTCGATTATCTTGCCGATGTGACGCTAAACGGCCAGCCGCTGGGCAAGCACGAGGGCTATTTTCAGCGCTTTTCGCTGGACGCCAGCGCTGCGTTACAACGTCACAACCAGTTGGTGGTTCGGGTGGATAGCCCTTACGAAGATCCGCATAAGGTCTGGCCGCTGCATAAAACGGTCATGAAGGGGATTCTTAATCAGCATGACACGCGTCCCGGCGGCGCCTGGTCGCCGGAAGGACAGGACGCCAACTCTGGCGGCATTTGGGCACCGGTCAGGCTGCATCTGAGCCGGGGCGCCACCCTGGATGAAATCATCCTGCGGCCTGACTGGTCGCAGGGGCTGAAAAGCCCTGCACTGAAGGCTGAGATTCGCTATCGCGCGCTCGGTCAGGGCCCGGCAACCGTGCGGCTCACCGCCACACCCGCTAATTTCAGCGGCAAACGCTTCCAGGAAGACTTTCCGGTTAACCTGGAAAGCGGCGCCAATTCCGCGCGTGTTACGCTGCCCATGCCTGCGGCAAAACTGTGGTGGCCGGTCGGCACCGGGAAACCCCATCTGTACGCGGTTCGCGTCTCATTACGGGATGAAAAAGGGTTAATGGATACGGCAGTCACCCGTACCGGGCTGCGCAAGATCGTAGAGCAGCCAGACAACAAAGGCTGGCTCATTAACGACAGGCGCCTTTTTGTTAAGGGCAGCAATTACATTGGCTCTCCCTGGCTCGGCACCATGACGCGAGAAAAATATCGTCGCGATCTTCGTCTGGCAGAAGCCATGAACGCCAACGCCATTCGCGTGCACGGACACGTTGCCGGGCGCGCGCTGTATGACGTTGCCGATGAGATGGGCATGATGATCTGGCAGGATGTTCCGCTGCAGTGGGGCTACGACAGCAGCGACGCCTTTACCAAAAATGCGGTTCGACAGACGCGGGAGATGATCGAACAGTTTGGCAACTCACCCGCCATCATCGTCTGGGGCGGCCATAACGAACCGCCCTGGAATTCGCCGTGGATGGAAAAACGCTTCCCGGACTGGAACAAAAACCTCAACCGCGAGCTCACGCAGCGGGTGGCGGACACGCTTGCCGAAGATAGCTCCCGCATCGTGCACCGCTTCTCCGCCGTTGAGGAGCACTACTGGGCGGGCTGGTACTTCGGTACCGTGCGTGACCTGTTGGCGCCAGCTAAAACGGGGATCATTACCGAGTTTGGCGCGCAGGCGCTGCCCCGCTTGTCCACGCTAAAAACCATCATCCCGGCTGCGCATCTCTGGCCAAAAACCACCGCCGCCGACGATCCCGGCTGGAGCGTCTGGAAATACCATAACTTTCAGCCCTTCCAGACGTTTAAATTTGCCGGTATCCCGCGCGGAAACAACATTCAGGAAATGATCCGCAATACCCAGGCGTATCAGGCGCGGCTGGTGGCCACGGCGGCCGAGAGCTACCGCCGACAGCGCTACCAGCCGGTGACGGCCCTGTTTCACTTTATGTTTGTCGAGACCTGGCCCTCCATCAACTGGGGCGTGGTGGACTATCTCCGTAAGCCTAAAGCCGGTTTTTACGCGTTAAAACGCGCCTACCAGCCTGTTCTGCCTTCAATTGAACCGGTCACCCCGCAGTGGAAATCCGGCACGGCGGCGACCGTGCGTCTCTGGGCCATCAACGACACCTGGAAACCGTGCAGCGAGTGTCGTCTTTCGTGGCGCATCACCCAGCGCGCTAAGTTGCTGGCAAAGGGGACGATGACGATGACGATCCCCGCTGATTCGGGAACAATGGTCAAAACGCTAACGGTCACGCCCGTGGGTCAGGATGAGGTGTCGATCGGGTTTACGATTGAAAACAAGGCGGGAAAAAGGGTTGGTGAAAATCAGCGCACGGAGCCCGTCATAAAATGAGCGAGGGAAAAGGAAAATTGCCGCTTCCCCTGCTTTCTTGTACCCTTTCACCGGAAACCCTGCCCCCACAAACATTGAGACATCCGGACACCTATGACTGCACATATTTCCAAAGATCCTTTGCATGGCGTAACGCTGGAGATGATGGTCAATGCCCTGGTGGCAAAATACGGCTGGAGCGAGCTGGGCGACCGAATCAAAATTAACTGTTTCAGAAAAGATCCCAGCGTTAAATCGAGCCTGAAATTTCTGCGCCGCACCCCGTGGGCGCGCGCGGAAGTGGAAGCCCTGTATCTGGACTCCCTCAACGATGAGGTAAGCACAGAACAGGCGGCGCCCGCCTTTAATCCCTGGGCCAACAGTCGGATTATCAAGAGCTAATACGCAAATGACGCGACACGTAAAACGGATTGGTGCGCTGGCTGCCTGCGCGCTTTTACTTGTGAGCTGCTCCTCCAAACCGCCGAAATCACTGGTTACCCCTCTTCCCACCGCGAGCAAACCGACGCAGCAGGCAAACGAGCCGATGCGCGGGATCTGGCTGGCGACCGTCTCGCGTCTCGACTGGCCGCCGGTGGCCTCGGTGAATGGCCGCAGCGCGGACCAGCGCATCGCGATGCAGAAGCAGGCGCTGACAAGCAAGCTCGACAACCTTAAGCGCCTCGGCATTAACACGGTGTTTTTCCAGGTGAAGCCGGACAGCACGGCCCTCTGGTCATCCAAAATTTTGCCGTGGTCGGATATGCTGACGGGCAACATCGGCGAGTATCCGGGATACGATCCGCTGCAGTTTATGCTGGATGAAGCGCACAAGCGCGGCATGAAAGTGCATGCCTGGTTCAACCCGTACCGCGTGTCGACCAACACCAAACCGTCCACCATCGCCGCCCTGAACCGGACCGCCTATCAGACCCCGTCCAGCGTCTATGTCCAGCACCCTGAGTGGGTGCGCATCTCGGGCGATCGCTTTGTGCTCGACCCCGGCATTCCGGAAGTGCGCGACTGGATAACCAAAGTGGTGACCGAAGTGGTGGCGAACTACGCGGTAGACGGCGTGCAGTTCGATGATTACTTTTACGCCGAATCGCCGGGGTCCGCGCTCAATGATTCGCAGACCTGGCGGCAGTACGGCCAGGGATTTGCCTCAAAGGCTAACTGGCGTAGACACAACACGCAGCAGCTGATCGTCCAGGTTTCCCGTGCGATTAAACAGACCAGGCCCGACGTTGAGTTTGGCGTCAGCCCGGCGGGCGTGTGGCGCAACCGCTCCTTTGACCCGGCGGGTTCGGACACCCGTGGCGCTGCGGCCTACGATGAGTCCTACGCCGATACGCGGCAGTGGGTTCAGCAGGGCCTGCTGGACTACATCGCTCCGCAGATTTACTGGCCCTTCTCACGGGATGCCGCGCGCTACGACGTGCTGACCAAATGGTGGGCCGACGTCGTGAAGCCAACCCACACTCGCCTGTATATCGGCATTGCGTTCTACAAGGTGGGCGAGCCGTCGAGAAACGAGCCGGACTGGACGGTTCAGGGCGGCGTGCCGGAGCTGAAAAAGCAGCTCGATCTCAACGATTCGCTGCCCAACGTGAACGGCACCATCCTGTTCCGGGAAGATTACCTGAACCAGCCGCAGACCCAGCAGGCGGTGAACTACCTGAAAGGACGCTGGGGAAGCTAAATGCCATCAGGCAGAAACGCCCCGTTTCTGCCTGTTTTTTTACGGCTTCGGCCCGAACATCGCCTCAAGCTGCTGCGCATCCGGCATACCGACCACCTGCTGCAGCTCATTTTCCGCATTCAGATAGTAAATGGCCGGCGTGGCGTTAGCGCCCAGGCTGTCCATCAGCGTCTGGTGCTTCTGCAGGATCGCTACCGTTTCGCGGGAAGCCTCGCCCTCTGGCTTCGGTAATTTTTTGCCACCTGAAAGCTCGTATTCGCGCCAGGCCGAAACCGGATCTTTCGCATTCAGAATCGCTGAGGCGTTGCGTCCGCTGTTGGGGTTGAGAAACGCCACCAGCAGCGTGTTGAGCTGCACCTTGCCCGCCTTCACCCACGGCTGCGCTTCGGCCCAGAACTGCTTGCAGTACGGACAGAACGGATCGGCGAAGACAAAGACCTTACGCGGGGCGTTATCCGCCCCTTCCTTCAGGGGATGCGCCGCGTTGAGGCTCTTCCACATCTCGCGTCCCATCGGGGCGTAGATCTCTTTCTGGAAATAGCCCTCGCTGAGGTTTTTTCCTTTGTCATCGTACAGATAGCCTGAGATGACGTGCTTGCCGTCCGGCGTTAAAAACAGCGTCACGCCCATGTCCTGATACTGCCCCAGCCAGGCCGGTGCGCCGCCGGGCGCATCCAGCTTCTTGATAATTTTAATGTTCTGCTGCTCGCTGAAGTGCTTCACCACGTCCGGTATGGCTTCAGCCGCCTGCGCCAGCCCTGACGCCGTCAGCGCTGAAAGTAACAGTAATTTTTTCATTTCCCTCTCCGGTTTGTCGGGGGCATTCCGCCCCCTTCAGGTTAGCGGTTTTTCAGTGCGTCACTGACCATTTCGTCGAACTGTTCAAACGGCACCCAGCCGGGCAGCAGTCCCTCGCCGATGAGCGTGGCGGGCGTGCCCTGGATCCCCATTTTTTCCGCGACAATCAGGCTGCGCTTGATCGTCATCAGGCTCTCCTCATCCGGCGTCGTGAGGCTCACGCCCGCCCGCTTCTGCGCCTCCTGAATGCTGGCGTCATCGTGGTAGCCCTTCTTCGCCATCAGAGTGTGGTTAAGCTTCATAAACTGCCCGGGCTCCTGACGCCAGAGCGTTAACGCATCGCGCGCGGCGGTTAGCGAACTTTCCGAGCGGAAAGGTAAAAACTTAAAGACCACCGCCACGTCCGGGTGTTTTTCGACGATCTTCTCCAGGTACGGATCGAATTTTTTACAGTACGGACAGTTGTAGTCGGTAAACACCACCAGGGTGAGCTTTGGGTTTTTCGCGCCGATGCGCGGGGAGTTTGGATCGTTAAACAGAAAATCATACACCATCTTCTGCGCACGCTGCTCCTGGTCCTGCGTCAGCGGCTGGGCAGCGAACACCTGAACCGGCGCCAGCAGGAACAGAAGCGTAATAAGGAGTTTTTTCATAATGCGTTTAGCCTTTTGCGTTATTCAGGGTGGCGATCAGAGTGCGCTTGTCCAGCAGCGGCGAGAGGATTTCGCCCTCAGGCAGACCGGGGCCATACGCTGCGTTAAACGGAATAGCGTAACGGTTTCGCTTCGCCAGAAAATCCGCGATAAACGCGGACGGCTGGCTCCAGTCTCCGCGCAGGGCCACCACGTCCGGCTGACGCAGCGCGGCAATAACGTCCGGCTGATTGAGCACCCGATGCTCGTTAACTTTGCAGGTCACGCACCAGTCCGCCGAGATATCCACAAACACCCGTTTCCCCTGTGCCAGCGCCTGCTGGATGGCCTCCTCGCTGAGCGGCTGCCACGGGATAGTCTGCGCAGCATTTTGTGCCGGAGCGGCAGGCGGCGCGTTAAGCAGCCCGCGCGCCTGATACCCGCCAAACGCCGACAGCGCGATAACCACGAGCCAGAACAGCGGTGAGGATTTTTGCCCCTTCAGCGCGAACAGCGCCAGCGCGACGGCGGTCAGCACCAGCATCACAATCTGGCTGACCGCCTCGCCCAGATGCACGCTCAACAATGTTGCCAGCCAGAGGCTGGAGGCGAGCATCATCAGGCCCAGAACGACTTTTAGCGTGTTCATCCAGCGGCCGGGTTTCGGCAGCAGCATGGCCGTTTTCGGCACCAGGGCGACAAACAGCCACGGCAGGCTCATGCCCACGCCGAGCATCAGGAAGATCAGCCACAGGGAGTGCAGCGGCGCGCCAAGGGCAAAGGCGACCGCGGTACCGAGGAACGGCGCGGAGCACGGCGTGGCAAGCAGCGTGGCGAACATCCCTTCGCAAAAGCTGCCGCCAATCCCCGATCCCCCTGCCGTCGCCAGCCGTCCCGTGGCGGCGGAAGGCAGCAGCATCTCAAACACGCCAAACAGGTTCAGCGCAAACAGGAAGGTGACGGCGACCATCAGGCCGATAAACCACGGGTTCTGGAACTGAATGCCCCACCCCAGCGACGCCCCGGCCAGCTTCAGCGCGGTCACCATCCCCGCCAGCAGCATAAAGGAGGTGAGGATCCCGGCGCTGGTGGCCAGAAAGCGCAGCCTGATCGCGCGCCTGTCCGAACCCGCCTGCAGGATGCTGTTAAGCTTCATGCCCATGACCGGCAGCACGCAGGGCATCAGGTTGAGGATAAGCCCGCCCAGCAGCGCAAAAAGCACCATTTTTCCCGTTCCTTCAGGCGCGGAGGACGCTGCGGGCGTCGCGCCAACGGTCATGGTGGTTTGCTGCGCATTGCCGCCACTGGTCAGCACAAACGACAGCCTCTTGCCTTCCAGCGAGGCGGGCTTGTCTCCCCATTCGTCGGTCACGGGTACCGTCACCCGAAGCGTATTGCCGTCGTGTTTGATGACCGGCTCGCCGGGAAGAATGTCACCTTCCAGCGGGTCAAAGTAGATCCCCGGATAATCCCACTTCCCGTCCGTCGTACCGGTAATCACCAGCTTGTCGCCAGAGAGCCACGCGGAGAGATCCCTGGATACGCCTGACGTACCGGGCACGGCACGCATCGCCTGCTCGAACTCGCTACGGAAGCCCTCATCTACCGGCTGGGTAAAATCGAGGTGCAAAGGGTAGTCCGTCAGCAGACAGACGTTACTGCACGTGGAAAGCGTGAGCGTCCCGTCGAGCGTGTCGCCCTTCACTCCGTTGAGCGTAATTGGGATCGTGACCTTATCGTGATAGCCCTGCGTCGTCATGCCGGAGATATCGAAGCGCGACGGGACCGGCCAGGACCAGCTATCCGTCACGCCTTCCGGCCAGCTGATTTTTGGCGCGACGCCGCCCTCGCCCGGCGATCGCCAGTAGGTTTTCCAGCCGGGCTTCAGCTCAACGGTGAGCAGGCCTTTAACGTGCGTTTGCTCCCTCTCCGCCTGAAAGCGGATGCGGGCGTGATCGTTTTGGGGGGAAACCAGCCAGCGTGTGTCCGCCGCATGGGCAATGCCGATGCAGGACAGCCACAGGAAGACGAATCCCCTGAAGAGGTTAACCATGTTTTACTCCGTGAACAGTGAAAATTATCGTGAGAGGACGATGATTTTCATTCACGGAAAACGCAGTTTTTAAGGTGTATTCGGGGAGGCGGTGCCTGAACGGGCTGTTCCGCGGGAGCCAATACCCGCCCCTGCGTAAGCAGCTGCAGCAGCGCGAAGAAGATGATAATGGCCGGTAGCGCGCCGTCGAAGAACAGCGGCTGCGCACAAAGCAGCGAGTGTGCGCCCAGCTGACAGGGCGACGGGCCGGGCTGTTCAGTGTTGCTGCTTTGAGCCGGGGCATCTGCACTCAGAGAAATTTGCGGATCCAGTCCCTGTAAAAAATGGTTGAGCATCACCGCACGCTGCACGAGGCAAAGCGCCATCGCGAGACAGGTGACGATCAAAAGCCATTTTCCGAGGAGCTGACGGTTGCGCATAACGTTCCAGAGTAACAAGACGCCCCGATCATAAACGATAGTGATGAATCTACAAGTGTCGGAAGTGTAAGGTTTTGTCTGTCGCCGCTATTCGCCCGTCAGCGCGTCGTAGACGTCGCGCAGCCGCGTGCGCAGAAACAGCACCGCCTTGTGCTTGCGGGATAACAAAGCCTGTTCGCTGGCGCCGGTCTCCTCTGCCAGCATTTTAATGCTGTAGCCGTGCAGTTCGATCTTTTCAAACACCTCGCGCTGCGGCGGTGGCAGTTCAGACAGCGCCTGCCCCAGCTCTTCCCACAGCAGCGTTTTAAGGTACTCCTCTTCCGGCGTGTGCGGCACGCCGAACAGGGTTTCGGCCAGCTCGTCTTCCGGAAAACCCTCTTCGTCTTCGCCCGTAAAGTAGCCGGAAAGTGAGACCTCGCGCTTTTTACGCGCCCGGTCGGTCATCTCGTTACGCGCCGCGCGGAACAGCCAGGCGGCGACGTTTTCGACCGGCTGCTCCACTTTCATCAGCTGATAGGTCACTTCCTGCAAAATGTCGTCGGCATCATCGCGAACGGACGTCCGTCCGCGAATGAAGGCTGTCAGCCGGGCGCGGCAGGCATTAAGCGCCGACATCAGCATGGATCCGCCCGCCTCCCCGGCTTTCATTTCGCTCACTCTGCTTCCGGCGCTTTTGGCGTGGCGTCATCGCGCTTATCGTCACGATGACCGTGCCAGCCGCAGTGGCCGCGACCGTGGCGACCGAACCCTTCGCGACGCTGCTTAATAAACGCCTCGCGCTGTTCGGGCGTCATGTTCATCCAGCGCTCGTGCATCCGGCGGTGCGCGCCAAACATCCCCGGACGGAAACCCAGCCCGCCAAACAGAATGCGGCTCAGCACCAGAATGCCCAGCGCCTGCCAGAAGCCAATGGCCTTAACGCCGAGAACGGCCGGGAGCAAGGCGTTCCACAGGGTCATCACCAGCAGGCCGAGCACGATGAAAATCACCGCGCCGATGACTAAGCCCTTGCCCATACGGTGACGACCGAATCCGCGCCCGTGACCTCTGTCGTGCATATCAAAATCTCTCATGGTGTTTACCTCGTTTACAGTAACTGATTATGGCTTGTGATGAGGTAGACGGATGAGGGAGGGAAATATTGCTGGGGTGAATGAAAAAGTTTGCGGGGGCCATTATCACACACCACACCGCCAAAGAAAGCAATTTTAGGTGTCAGTGATAATTTGACTCGCTTAATCAGAGGCTATCAAGACAGCCTTCTATAGACCAGTGGAAACGTAGAGCTGAAGGAAGGACCATGAAGATTCCCACAAGTGTTTTTAAGCGCTTCAATTTAATGAAATTAAAAATTTATTTCATATTGCATCCATACATTGAACGCATCGATAGAGAACCTCACATTTTGCGGGCTTTAGTTTTTAATTTCATAATTAGTAAAAAACATTTTATCACTCATATTACTTGTGATTTTTAGTACCTATAAACGAGAAAGAGCGTCCTTGCTCTCCGGTTACTCGATCAGCATCAAGATAAACGCATCCCCTCCGAATAATACGAATTAAGCATGTATAACCATGCAAGGTAAACTACCTGCAAAGGGCTTAATCAGGATCTAATGGCCAGTCTTTAGCATTACTCAGATACTTTTCTACATAAGTTACTGCCAGTGCGCCCCCGCCTTTTAGAGTGGCTCGCGGTTTATACCACCCCTTTTTCATCCATTCCAGCACTGAAGGATGAAATGTTTGTCTGTCAGAGATTTCACGAACTGACACCCCCCCTTTAAGCGCAGCAAGAACTATTCTCACCCCCTTATAAAATTCTCTGTAAGAATCCCGAATTTCGTCATCAGGTATGCAAGCTTCTTTTGGATATTCATCAACCGTCTCTAGTCGGCCTCTAAATCCTGTTGCCTCAGCGAGTTCTCGAATCATCCAGATATAAGAAATATTCGAAAGGCCAGCAATTTGATAGCCTCCACCGATATTACTGTGAACACCACAAAACCAAACTTCTTTCACAATTTGTCCATACTCATTTAAGTTGTTCCAATACATAGGGGCAAAGTGCGGTCTGACTTCATCGAGTGCCAATGCATGGCGAACATGCTTTATCCCTTTCGGTGATGTCTGGTGGAAGTTGTTAAACGAGTCCTGGAATGCCAAAGCGCCTACAGTATCCCAAAGACCAAGAAACTCAATCCCCACAGAATTTCTTCCTGACAAAGAAGATGCTAACCCGCCTTGGTAAGGTTTATTTTCGCGATATGCTTCCCAGAGTGATGGTAATTCCTTATCGGGTATTATTCTGCGACCAACGGGCATTCCTAAATGGCGAACAAAACCAGCAAGGCTCCTAGCTGAAAAAGCTCCCCTGCTAAATCCAAAAAGATAAATTCTATCCCCAGGTTTATAGCGCTCAGCAAGAAAACGGTAGGCATCGATAATTCGGGAGCTTGTCCCAATTCCCATCGCTCCCTCAATGTTCATTTTCTCTTTATCCCCCTGTGAACCAACACCATTTATATATAGGGCCTCGCCTGGATAGTCACCTTCAAGCTTTAGAGAAGAAACCAACCCATAATATTTGTATTCGTTACTGCTAATGAGATCCTCTGGGTGGTATTTTTCTTCATTCCCTGTCAACTCACACCATATTTTTAGAACATTACTTTCAACACTACTTTGAGTTAAGCCATGAATGACTGTGTATTCAAGATCAGCCTGTACAGGACTGTTTCCTGTTCCATCAAGACACACGAAAAGATGTTGCATATGAAAACCTCACAATTCGACAGGAGGATATGAGTATAGCTATTTGATTAATAGCTCAAGAAAGAGGAGTTCGCAATAGGTCTGAAGTTTACAGAATGATGACTAGACTATTGGAAAGAAATAGGCTATGGCAAATTTTATTCTTTGTTAATATCAGGATTGATCAGTTAGAGCTACTACCTTAGTTATCAAAAAAAGGGAGGTACAGGTTTTTGGTAGTCATATTGAATGAGTGAATCGCCACGGATAATCTAGACACTTCCGAGCCGTTGATAATACTGGTTTTCATATTCTGTCGGTGACATCTGTTCGCTAGAACCATGCCGACGCTTACTGTTATAAAACATTTCGATGTAATCAAAAATATCACTGCGGGCTTCTTCCCGCGTTCCGTAGATCTTTTTCTTTATCCGTTCACGTTTCAACAACTGGAAAAAACTTTCTGCAACCGCATTATCATGGCAGTTACCGCGACGGCTCATGCTACCCTCCAGGCCGTGTGATTTCAGGAACGACTGCCACTCATGGCTTGTGTACTGACTGCCCTGATCCGAATGAACCAG